>CAMYMY010000126.1 GCA_947259625.1 uncultured Kiloniellales bacterium
CGTTGGACCGCGTCGTCTGGCATCTATGTTGCAATTCAAAGGTCTTGCTACTGCCGGTCACCGAGAGGCGGCCAACCACGAACGACCTTGATTGCGTTGCGTCCGATGACCATGACGCTCCCGAGGTACCAATCATGTCGTCCGTCTGGTCGATCACGTTTCTCAGCTTGGCCTTATGGGTACTTACCGAACGTCCAGGGGCCGATGCATCAATGTAATACGTCCCGATAGGAAGCGTGATCTGGTTTGCTACGAGGCTCACCCCAACGATCTCGTTGGTCACGACCGTGTTCAGCTCGCGCGTCAGCCATGATCCGGAGGTGAAGGTACCGGCGTGAGTTCCCGCCGCCTTCTCGTCGCGCACGTGGAGCAGCTGTGCGGCGAAGGCATCCGGAGCCCACACCGGGTCGGCGCCCGCGCCCTGGGTCGTCAGCACCTGCCCCGCCGTGCCGGCGCCGAGCATCGCCGGGGCGCCGCCGGCGGCCCAATAGAGCAGGTCGCCCCGCGTCGCGTGGGCGATCTTGGCGAGGTCCACCGCGTCGTTGGCGATCTTTGCCTTCGTGACCTGGCCGTCGCGCAGGCGTTCCGAGCCCCGGACGAACCATTCCGCGGCGCCGGAGACGAAGGTGACGGCGTCGAGCTGCTCGCCGATCGATACGCTCGCCGCCCCGTCGATCGGCGCGCCGCCGGCCGAGACGACCGTGACCGCGTTGCCGCCCCCCGACAGCGTCCGCTTCACCGTGACCACGAAGGCCGTCCCGACGACGGCCGGGTCCGGCAGGGTCACCGTGAAGGGCCCGCCCGCGGTGTTGCACAGAATCAGCCTGCCGTGGTCGGCGAGCTGCACCGTGTAGGCCGCCGCCTTGGACAGGGGCGCGTGGTCCTGCCCGGCCGCGTTGCCCAGGCCGACGCGGTTCAGCACGCGCTCGTCCGTGATCTCCTGGTTGGTGATCTCGCTCATGCCAACCGAAAGCGCGACCTTGGCGCAGGGCAACTCGTCGGCGGGTATGCCGGGCGCGGGCGGCGTGGCCGACTCGGGCCCCTGGTGATGCACGATCGTGCCGGTCTTCGGATCGATCGCCAGCCGATCTATTCGCGGGTTCGTGGTCGGCGCAACGAAGCTGACCGTGACCGGGCCGGGCCCGAAGAACGACGGTGCCTGGTAGGGGTCGTAGATCCGGCCCTTGTCGACCACGACGGACAGGCCCGGCGGGCTGGCCTCGTGGGGCGCGAACCACTTGCCCGCGATCGCCGAGACCGAGATCGCGTTGTCGAGGTTGGTCTTGTAGCCGGTGCCGGTCTGGGTCTGGAAGTCCGGCTGGACGTAGGTGCCGACGGCCATGGCCTAGAGCTCCTGGAAGCGCCGGAACTGCGGGACCAGCTCCGGCATGGGCTCGGTCTCGCGGCCGTCGTATCGGGTTCGCACGCCCAGGTGGACCTGGATGTCGCGTCCGCGCAGCTGGTCCACCAGCGCGTTCAGCTCCGCCGCCTTGTCGCGGATCGCCTGGGCCAGCGCCTCGGCAGTGACCACCGGCGGCTTCGCCGTCTTTGCCTTTTTCGCCATGCTCGTCGCTCCTCGCTTGTTGCTCGGCGACTCAGACATCCGACTCAAACCCCTCTTGCCGAGTAGGTGACCGTGCCGCCGACGTCGATGTTGGCGCTGTCCACTACGGTGACGTCGAAGCCGCTCGCGGCGACGTTCGACTTGCGCGCGAAGCGCAGTGCGCCGACCGCGGCCTCGGCGTCGGCGATCACCTGCGGCTTGTTGTGGAACCGCTCCGGGAAGACGATCGTCTGACCGCCGAGGCCGACGGCGACCGTGCCGCGCACCTCGTTCTCCAGCAGATCGACCGTCGGCTTGAAGCCCTTCAGGACGACCAGGCCGGCCGTGAAGTCGAAACCGACTCGAAACTTGAAGAACCGGGCCTCCAGCTCACCGATGGTCCAGGGCTCGAAACCGTCGTAGCCGCCGCCGCTGTGGGCGTCGAGATCGACCGCCGGTACCGCCAGACCGGTCTCGCCAGGGCCGAGCACGCTCCGCACGTCGGCCCAGGCACGCACCTGGTCGACGAAGCCGAGCGCGATCTCCGGCGCCTCGTAGCTGCCCGCGGCGACCGGGTCCCAGACGTAGCTGTCGAACACATGCTGCGCGGCGTCGGCCGAAGCCAGCGCGTTCGACTCCGGGTTGAGGTCTCCCGTCAGCGGGTTGCGCAGGAAGCCCGTCAGCGTGCCGGGCCAGGCCGGGTGCTGCTCGCGCTGCTCGATGATGTCGAGCGCGGAGGTCACGGTGAGCGCAACGACCGAAGAGCCGGCCGAGAAATTGCCGCCCTCCGGCGTGCCCGGCTTGGCGTTGTCTTTGGCCCGGATGTGGAAGTCGAAGGTGCCGGGCGGCACAGAGGCCGTGGTGATCCGCGTGCCGCGCGTCACCTGGGTCAGCGGGTCGGCGTCCTCCCAGGCGATGCCCCTCGGCCCGAAGCGGATCTCGTAGCCCTGCAGGTCCAGATCCGGCACCTGGTTCCACGAAAAGGTCACGACCGGCCCGTTTTGCTGCGCGCTGAAGCCGGTTACGTCGGCCGGCGGCGCGGACTTGCCCAGCACGGTGTGCGTGACCGTCGGGCCCCAGGGGCCCGGCGTGCCGTCCAACGCCACATAGCGCAGCCGGAAGTCGTAGGTCTCGCCGTCCTCGACCGGCGCGATCGAAACCTCGCGAGCCCCGGCCGGGACCGCCGGACAGCGGCCGTGGGGCACGTCTGTGCCGCTGGCCCGGAACTGGCACTCGATGGAGGCCAGGTCTTCGCGCAGTCCGACCACGGGCAGCAGCGTCGCGAGGATGCGGCTGGTATAGGATCCGTCCGGCTGGCGTTCCAGGACGGAGCCGTCGGACAGCACTTGGCCGACCGCCGGCGCCGCGATACCCGCAGGCAGGGTCATCCCGTTGTCGAAGGGCGGGATCAGGCGTGTCGCCGTGTGGTTGCCGCTGCCGCCATCGACCAGGTCCACCGCCGGTGCGCTCGACGTCGGGGCGAGCTGAAAATCGCCGGCCACGGCGCCGGTCACGACGTAGGAGGTCTCCAGGCTGTGCGTCCCGCTCCCGCCGTCGGCGAAGTCAACCGGCGACCCGTCCTTTGCCGTGCCGACCCGAATATCCTCCATGGTCGCGTCGACGACGAAATACGTCCGACCGGGCCGGACGCCGCCGGGCAGCCTGCCGTCCGTCGTGAACAGCACGACCTGGCCGTTCGCGAGGCCGTGGCCGGCCATGGCGATACGGTCGGTCGCCGGGTCCACGTCGCCCGGGACGAAGTTCCGCGGGTTGGCGGGAAGCCCACCCGGTATCGTCCCCTCCGAGGTGACCGAGACCAGATCGCCGTCGGCGAGCCCATGGTCCGCCTTGACGATCCGGTCGCCTCCCGTGTTCACGTCGGCGGGCAGGAAGGCCAGCGGCAGGACGTCGGCCCGGTGCACGGCGGGCGCCGCCGGGATCGCCGTGATCCTGAAGGTCAATCCGTCGCCCGGTTCGATCGCCTTGATCAGGACCTCCAGCGTCTCCCGCCCGGTCTCGCCGAAGCCGAAGAGGTCACCCGCCGACGGCGCCTGCGCCGCCGGGATCGGCGTGGTCAGGGTCACGCGCGTCTGCTCGCCGGGGGTCGTGTCGACGGCGGCGGTCAGTGCGTTGTCGCCGGGCCGGCGGATCGACAGGCCGTAGCTCTTGCCGGCTTCCATCGGCACCGCCTCGTCGAGCACGAGTTCCGTCGCGTTTCCGCCGCCGTCGACCGCGACCGACTTGATCCGCCCAGCGGCCAAGCCCACCAGGATCACGTCGTGGGTCAACAGCACCAGATCGCCGCGCGTGCAGACGATGGCTTCGAGGTCGGTCAGAAAGGTCCAGGTCTCGGGCCTGAGCCGCGCCTGGGCGATGTGGAAGCGGGCGTGACGCCAGACCAATTCCGGGTCGGTCACGCCCGGCAATTCCAGGGCCTCGAACTCGCTGGCGTTGGCCGGTCCGAAGCCGTCGTCGTAGACGATGCGCTCGTCCTGCCGCCATCCCTCCAGCTCGTTGACGAAGCGCACGCGAAAGCCGTGCGGCAGCTTCAGGTACGTCTTCTCGCCCGAGAACCCCCAGGTATTGCGCGGCGTGAAGTGCTGCACCGGCACGCTCTGCGGCTCGTCCACGACCACGCCCCACTTGCCGTCTCTCAAGGTCGGCGCGGCGCGCCCCGCCGCCGCCACCTCGGCCAGCGTCTCGAGCACCGTGGCGGGGAAATCGACCGCCTGGTTGTAGGCGAAGCGCTGGCTCGTGTTCTTCTCGTGCCAGTCCTGCAGGCTCGCGAGGTCGGTGCGCGAGTCGGCGAGGCGCCGGGCGTTGGCCGGGCCCTGCAGAACCTCGCGGTAGATGGCTGCCGGGTTGTGGGTCGGCTCGGGGATCCAGTCGGTGCCGTTCCACTCGGGCAGGATCGATTCGACCACGCCGTTGATCGCCTCGATCTGGCCCTCCAGCTGGTCTGTCCTCTTGATCCTCAGCGCGGTCAAGGCCAAGCCGCCCATCTTGACGGGGTTGCGCTGCGTGATGCTCCTGAGCGCCGTCCAGGCTACCTGGTCGACGATCCGGCCGCCCGGCGCGGCCTCCGGCGTGGTGCGCCGCAAACGCACGTCGTATTGGCCACGCTGCGGCGGCGCGAAGCGCAGGGACCGGCGGATCGCCGAAGCCTTGCGCGCAACGGTCCTTACCCCGGCGAAGGTGAGCGTGCCGCTCCCGATGTCGAGCGAGCGGCCCTGGGGGACGCTCTCGGCCGGCACGAAGTCGGCGGGTCCGAACTCGGGGTCCGTGGCGTCGGGGGCCCGCTCGTCGTTGATCAGGCTGTCGCTGACCACGGTCTCGCCGGAGCTGCGCAGGACCTGGGCAATGCCCATCTGGTGGGCCGGCAGCGCCATGGGCCGGCCGGTGAACCCGCTGGTCGGCGGCGGCACCGGATCCGAGGGTTCGAACGCATAGTTCGTGCCGGCGGTCACCGCGGTCTCGACGGTCCGGCCCCGAAGCACAGTCAGCACACCCGAATATCGGTCCATGACGACGCGGTCGATGCGTTGGCGCTGGACCGTGTAGGATTCGCCCTGTGCCTCCCGATAGACCCGGGCGCTCGGCGGCGCGGCCAGCACCACGGCCCGCGCCGCGAAGACCTTGCCCAGCGCGCCCACGCTCCAGTCGTCCCGGCCGGTCAGCGAATACTCGGCCTCGACGATCACGCTGCGGTCCCGTTTGTCGCCATCGTCTTCGAAGCGCACCAGTCCGGCCGGGAAGGTGATGTCGAGGGAGATCTCGTCCGCCTCCGGCTGGGTGGTCTGGACCTGGAAGGTTTCGTCCAGCGCAACCGTGAGCCCCTGCTCGAAGACGTCCTCGGTGAAGAGTGTGATCCGTTCGGCCATCCGCCTGACCGTGTGGGTCCCGCTGCCCTGGCTGGTTAGGTCGAGCGCGCCGCCCCCCTGGGCGGTTTCGAGCTGGAAGTCGTTCGCCATGGCGTCCAGGACAAAATGGCCGGCGCGCAAGCCGTGGCTGCCTGCACCGCCGTCCGCGAGGTCGACGGGCGCGCCGCCGGGCGCAGAGGACACCTGGAAGTCGTTCTGGGCGCTCCCCACGACGAAATACCTGGCCTCGCTCCTCAACCCGCCCGGCAGGGCGTCGTCGGTCTCGAATTCGACCGGCTGGCCGTCGGCCAGGCCGTGGCCCGCGATGGAGATCCGGTCGGCGGCCGCGCTCACGTCGGCCGGCACAAAGATCTGCGGGCTCGCCGCCGGGCCGCCCGGCAGGGCGGTGTCGCTGGTAGCCTCGACGATCTGGCCCTCCAGAAAGCCATGGGCCGGCACCGTGATCCTGTCTCCGGCCGGGTCGACGTCGGCAGGCGCGAAGGCGCGCGGGTCCGGGCCGAAGCCCTGGACGTGCTCGACCTCCACCTCTTCGAACTCCTCGATCGCCGTCTCGCCGATCTTGAGCGCCGCCGGCTGGGTGAGCGGGCCATAGCCCCAGCACAGCAGGATGCGCAGGAACTGATCGTCGCCCGCCACCTCGGTGAAGGGCCGCGCGGCGAAGGGCGGCGTCATGCGGTGCCTGCCGAGCACCCGCGGCACCACGCCGAAGAGGTTGAGCCGATTGCGGCTGCCCGACAGAAATCCCGAGCTGCGCGGGTCGCCCGAGAGGTCGGACAGTTGCGGCTTGGGCAGCGGCACCAAGGCGTTGATCGCGAGGGTGCCCGCGATGCTGACGGCCGCCTGTGCGAGGCCGCCGAGGAGCGCACTGCTGCCCTCCAATCCCGCCACGTAATTGCCGGTGTAGACGCTGGCGGCGATGACGACGATGGTCAGAACCGTGCGCAGCACCTTGGCGTTGTCGCCGCCTTGCGGGACCACGGTGACCGTCACTTGCGTGCCCGGCTTGGGCCGGACGCGGTGCCAGCTCTCGCGCGGCACGAAGTGGTCTCCGAGATAAACGGCGGCATGGCGCCGCAGCACCGGGTCGGCCTGGGCAATCTCCAGCATCTCGGCGATCGTCAGCCCGGCCTCGACCGAGATGTCCGCGCGCTCGGCCGTGAAGGGATGCGGGCAGGCCGTCAGGCGCACTCCAGAGGACGGAGGACAGAAGACAGAGGGGAGTTGGTGTTCTGTCATCTGTCCTCTGTCCTCTCTCTCCTGGAGCTAAGCGCAGTGTGCCGATATGTCCCCAGCACCCGGCGCCGCCACTCCAGCCCGTCGAAGCGCTCGAGGACCGAGTCCACCTTGGCCTCGACGTGCAGCATCCAGCCCCGCGCCACGACCAGACCGACGTGGATCGGCAGGCCGCGAAGGCGCAGCAGCACGACGTCCCCCGCCTGCTCCGCGCCGCGCTCGACCTCCAACCAAGCGGGTTTCACCACAGAGGCACAGAGGCACCGAGAACCAACTGGTTTTTCCGCGCGCTCCGCGCGCAACCAACAGTCTCTTCTTGGTTCTCCGTGTCTCTGTGCCTCTGTGGTGGTAATTCCCTTCCCAGCTTGGATGAGCTCGACAAGTCGTCCATGGTCCTTGACCGTCTCGTAGCCGTCGGCATAGCTCGGCAACTCGATTCCGAAACGCTCGGCCAGGACCAGGCGCACCAAACCCCAGCAGTCGCAGCCCGCACGCGTCCGCCCGCGCTCCGCGAAGGGTATCCCGATGTATTCAGCGGCCCAGGCCGGCGCTCGCGTCATCCGGCTTCCGAGTCAGAACAACCCCGGGAACCCGGCGGGCGTGAACTGCGCCGCCGGGTAGGGCTCGCGCAGGAAGGACTCCAGCGTCAGATCGCCTTGCACCGTCAGCACGTCGTAGGTGGCGTTGGAGAGCTCGAAGTCCGGGAAGGCGGCCTCGACGGTATCGGGCTCAGCGCCGCGCACGACCTCGATCAGCACCGTCGGCGCCGAGGCGATCGATCTCAGCGTCTGGACGACCGTCCGGTCCACGTTGTCGATCGCGAGCCGCGCCCTCGGCGGCCGGCCGTCCGTATCGTCGGGCAGCGACAGCTGGAACGGAAAGGCGAGAAAGGTGTTGCCCCGGCTCACCGTATCGACCGCGTCCGAACTCACGCGGATTGGCGCGCCCAGGTCCGCGTGATCGATCGTCAGCAGCACCAGGAAGGCCTCGCCCGTCTCCTGGGCATAGAGCGCCTGGCGAGTCGTCAGGGTGACGCTACGCGACAAGGGGTCGCTCCGCTCCAGAGGTCAGATGACAGGGATCAGGTATCAGCCGGCTTTCCGATCCCTGATCCCTGATCCCTATCTTCCGGCTCACGGCAGGATCTCCAGCTGCAGGACGGCCTGCCAGGCCGCGTCGCTGGCCAGCGGGCGGTAGGCCGGCGGCCGGACGAAGCGCAAGGTCACCGCCGCCTGCGTCCTGGGATGGACCCAGTCGAAGGCAAGCGCGCCGCCCAGCAGGGTGGTCCCGAAAAAGCCGTCCAGGTCGATCTGCAGCGAGAGCGGCCGGACCCCGGCGGTGAAGCGCCGGCGCACCTTGGCCGGGCCCGCGTCCATCCGGGTCCGCACCGTGGTGTCGGGCGGACCCTCGCCGTAGCCGTCGACGGCGACCCGTTGGGGCAGACTCGCAGGCCAGGTGGGGTTCGCCATGGCTCAGCGACCCGTGGGGCGAGCGCCTGCATCGGCAAGCCGGCAAAGTGCTTGATCGAGTTCGGCGAGAGTCTGGATGGCGCGCTGCACCGAAGGGACAGCGAGACCGTCCGGGCTGTATCCGCGTATGTCTTTGCGGGGTGCCGACAGCTCGATCACGGGTCCTTTTGCGAAGCGTCGATAGCGTCTCGTCATTTCCATCCCCTTCTTGAACAGGCTGTCGTTACCTGGCCTTGGCGGCGGAATTAACCTTCACTCAACTATATCGGACTAGGCTCACCGCACGTTTGTTCCGCCGACCGAAACCCGGAGCCTCCGATGTTGCGAAATGCCTTTGCCGCGGCCCTCTTCGTCGCGTTGCTGCCCTACCAGGCACTGGCCCAGGAGCCGCTGGGCGCCTACGTCGAAACGCGGATCGGCATGTTCCAGACGGAAGACAACGTCGGCCAGTATTTCGGAACCGACGTCGACATGGATTTCGACCCCGGTTGGGCCGTGGAGGTCGCAACAGGCTGGTACCTCAACGACTATTTCCGGGGTGAGCTTGCGTTTGGCTGGCGCCAAGCCGAAATCGACGATTTCGAGTTGACGGGCGTCGCCGAGGAACTCGACGAGAGCTATGTC
>CAMYMY010000127.1 GCA_947259625.1 uncultured Kiloniellales bacterium
CTGGAGGCCCTAGGCAAGGTCGAGGCGCTATGGCCCCGGTTCGACATGGCCGTCCAGAGAGTCCTGAGCGCAAAGGCAGCCGCCAAAGAAGATGTGATCGCCATAGGCGAGTACAACCCGCGCCTGGTCGAGGCCGCCGTGGAGATGATGACAACGGTCTTTAAGACCGGCCGACAGTAGCCCGTTTTCGGTTTGCGACGGATTGGATGCGCCGGGGCTGATCGATGGGTTTGTTCCAGGCTTGGCAGGGGGCGTCGACGGTGGCGTCGTAGGTCTCAAAGGCGCGGTTTGAAAGGGGCTCCGCCGCGGATATTGCCAGATGGTCTCGGCGGGATCGAGTTCCGGGCGGCAGCGGCGGGAGGGTTATGTGTTCGGACGGCTCGAGCTTATCGGTGGTGTGCCATCCGGCCTGGTCCATGAGGACGATGGCGCGCGCCCTCCAGACGGCTCCGCCCCTCGGCAACCGCGGCCAAGGCCAGTGAACGCGCGCACTGCCGCGCGTCCCGGCTTCGGCTCGCCAGAGCCCGAAGCTGTGCCGCGCTGCGATCCTCTCGAATCGGTATCGCTGCCGGCATCGTCATCCCCTCCATCGTTGTGCAAACCACAACCACAGAGACTCACAAACCGCCCCGAGCCGGGAATCCCCCAATTTGAGCCAGACTCAATGACCGATGGCATAATACGCGCCGTTTCGTTGATCGCGGGCCCGCCTGTCGCCCTCGGCAGAGGACCGAAGCCGGTCCCGGCCGACGCGGAAACCGGACGGAAGGAACCGGCCTTCGCTCCCGTCAGGGATAGAGCGTCAGTCCGGACAGGGCGTCTTCCCGGTCGGCCACCTTGAAAACGTGGATTCCCGCCTTGAGGAAATTCATCGGATCGTGGGGCTTGCCGTCGACCAGCACCTCGTAATGGACGTGGGGGCCGGTGCTGCGCCCCGAAGTGCCGACCAAGGCGATCATCTCGCGGTGGCCGACCTGCTGCCCCACCGTGAATAGGATCTTGCGCAGGTGGGCGTAGCGGGTCCGGATGCCGTAGCCGTGGTCAATTTCGATCAAACGGCCGTAGCGCCCCTTCCAACCGGCAAAAACCACTTCTCCGGGCGCCGTGCTGAGCACCGGGGTCAGGAGCGGCGCTTTGAAGTCGAGGCCGAGGTGCTTGGACATCCGCCCGTTGACCGGGTCCCGCCGGGAGCCGAAACCACTGCTGATACGGTATTGCTCCAGCGGCGCGGCCAGCGGCAGACTGCGCAGCAGCTCCTGAAGACCTTCCCAGCGTTCGACCTGCTCGTCGAGCAGGGTCAAAGAGGTCTCGGCGGCCTGCACCGGATCGGAATCGGTCAGGAATTCCCCTGGGATGAAGGGGCCGCCCTGCCCGATTTCGGGGCTGTCGGTCCCATCCCCCGGCAGCAGCGCGGCGACGTTGAGACCGGCCATGGCCACGGTCTCTTCGAAGAGCGCGATGTCGAGCAGGGTGTGGTCGGTCAGGCGGTCGAGGCCGGCTTTCTGGATCTCGCCCATCTCCTCCAACTGCCGTGACAAGTGACTCCTGCGGAGATCGAGATCGTCGCGCTCGTCCTCGAGGGCAGCGATGCGCTGCCTCTCGCCTCGCAACGAGGCCTGCAACGCAGCGATCTCCATCTTGAGCCTGATCCGGGTTTCCTTGGCCTGTGCCACCTGCTGCGCAAATCGGTCGCCGAGCCGAGGCACGGGGGCCTTGCTGATCCGGCGTTCGGGCCGCGGCACTTCCACAAGCGCCTTTCCCCACCGGGACACCGCAGCGACCGCCACCGACGGCTCGCTCGGACCCGGGCGCCCGGCAGCCCCAAGATCCGCGTCCAGGCCCTCCGCCGCCACGAGATCGAAGGCGGCGACCGGCGCGGGATCCGCCGCGACCACTACCGGCGGGTCGTCCGGCCCCTGGGGTCCGGCGGCGCCGGGATCGTCCAGATCCACGCCCAATCCTTCCGCGGCCACCAGGTCCAGGGTGTTGGCCCGCCCGGCCCAGGGGCTCTGGCCCTCCCCGCGCACGAAATCGATGATCTCCCGGCGGACGGTTTCGAGCGCCACCTTGGCCGACTCGGCCGCTTCCCGGCCGTATATCCGAGGGGGCTCGCCCTCGCTCTCAAGGGCCGGCTGCGTCACCTCCTCGGCCGACGACGCCGCCTCGGGCTCGCAGCGCGGCCGAAAAAGGCCGCAGTCCCAGCGGTACCCGGCGGAAACGTCGTCGAGGGCGCCGCCGGCGAAGTATTCGCACTGGCAGAGCCTCGACTGCTGGCAGAGAAGTCGGCCGGCGGTCTGCGCGCTGCACTGCACCTCCTGTGCCCTCGCGCCCGTCACGACCGTCAGCGCCGCGCAAAGCGCGGCGATCCCCATCGTTGATCTTGTCATGTCCCTTTATTACTTTTCTTACGCCTACCTGGTGAGAACAATTTTAGGGCAATTTGGCCCAAATGTCGAGCCGGACCTGCGCCTGTCAGGATCAGGGACTCTATCCGGCCACAATTACTACGGGAGGGATTCCGGCACTACATCCCGCTCCGCTGTTCATCTCAGATCGCTGTGCTCCCGCGCTGGATCCTCAGCTGGCTCAGTTGTGAACTGCGGGCGGGTCAAGGTAAAGCCCCGGGCCCTTCGCGCACCGCGGCTCAAACCACCGCATCGAGGGCCTGGATCAGGCGGTCGACCTCATGGCCCGTGTTGTAGTGGACCATGGAGACGCGGACGAGGCCGTCCTCCGGGTCGATGCCCAGGCCCTCGACGCAGCGGTGAGCGTAGAAGTGACCATGGTTTATGGCGATCCGCTCGCGGCCAAGCACCTCGACGACCTCGGCGGGCCGGCGGCCCTCGACGACGAAGGAGAAGGTCGGCAGTCGACGGTCGCCGGGTGTCCCGCCGCCGATCAGGCGCACCCCGGGCTTGTCCGCGAGGTAGGCGAGGAATGGTTCCGACAGCCGTTGTTCCTGCTCCGCGAAGAGGCCGAAGACCCGTCCGAGCCGCGCGTGTAGATCGTTCTCCGGCTGCTCGAAGTGGTGTTGGTAGACCGCCTCGAAATACTCGACGATGCCGCTGAGCGAGGCCACCGCCTCGTAGTTCAGGCCGCCGGGATTGAGCTTCGCGGAGATGTTGTCTTCGTGAAAGAAGTGGTTCTGGTTGGCCGCCTCCTGGATTCGCTCCCTCTTGCCGTAGAGCAGCGCGACGTGGGGGCCGTAGAGCTTGTAGAGGCTGAACAGGTAGAAATCGACGTCGAGCGCCTTGACGTCCATCAGCCGGTGCGCCGCGTAGGCCACCGCATCGACGCAGACCATGGCGCCGGCGGCGTGGGCCTTGGCGGTGATCTCCGCCACGGGGTTGACCGACCCGACAATGTTGGACACCTGGGGAAAGCAGACGAGCCGCGTGCGTCCGGAGAGCAGCCCGTCGAGATCCGCCGGGTCGAGCTCGCCGCTCGCCGGGTCGATCCGCCATTCCCTGACCTCGATCCCGAACTCGGCGAGCCGCCGCCAGGCGCCACTGTTGGCCTCGTGGTCCTGGTTGGTGACGATGATCTCGTCACCCGGCCGGAACAGCGGTCGCAGCGCCTGGGCGAGCACGTAGACGTTGAGCGTGGTCGAAGGGCCGACGACGATCTCGTCCGTTTCCGCGTTGATCATCCGGGCCATGAGCCGGCGGGCGGTGTCGAGCCGTTCGGTGGACAGCGCCGAGAGCGGGTTGAGCGCCGCCGGCTGCACCTGGCTCTCGCTCATGAAGTCCGTCATGCGCTTGATGACGCTCTGCGGCAGATAGGAGCCGCCGGCGTTCTCGAAATAGGCCCAGCCGTTGCCGAGGTTCGGGAACTGCCGTCGCACGAAGTCCAGATCGAGGGTCGCGGTATCGGTCATGCCGGGCTCCGGTCGGAGAGATGACGTGAAAGCTTAACTCTAGGAGGCCGCTCCAGGAAACTTCCTGCCATACGGACAGGGATCTTGCCAGAACTCTCTGTCACGGTCGGCCGGGAACGGCTGGTCACGGTGACACGGCGAAAGTATGCTTGGCCGCCGGTGCGGCCAACCTTTTTCGGGTCCTCTGGAAGCGACGGTTCCGTTCCGATGAGCAAAAGACATACTTCCGGCTCCTTGCTCGCCTGGTTCTCCTTGGGCCATCTGTCCAACGACTGGGCGCCGGCCGCGGTCTGGCTGCTCACGCCGGCCATCGCCGCGTCCCTGGCGCTCAGCCCGGCCGAGCTCGGCCTGCTCATCACGATTCACAGCGTCGGCGCGGCGCTGGCCTTCCTGCCCGCCGGCGTGCTGGCGGACCGGGTGACCAACCGGGGTCGGCTCTTGCTCGCGACCTTCTGGTGGGTCGCGATCGGCTATTTCGCCGCCTCCTTCGCCCCGGGGTTCTGGACGCTTGCCCTGCTGCTTGCCGTGGCGGGCATGGGCGACGCGGCCTGGCACCCCATCGCCACCGGGGTGCTCGTCGAGGGCATGCCCGGGCGGCGCGCCCGGGCGCTCGGCCTTCACGCCGTGGGCGGCACCCTCGCGGAAGTCCTGGCGCCCTTGAGCGTCGGCTTCCTGATCGGAGTCTTCGACTGGCGTACGACGCTGCAGCTCTCGGCGATCCCGGCCGTCCTCATGGGTCTGGCGTTCTTCCGCATCGCCGCCCGAGTCCCCGCCTCGCCGCACGCGGCGATTTCGCGCGCCGATTTTCGGACCCTGTGGAACGCGTGGCGCCGGCCGGCGGGGCTCGGCATGATTGGGACGATCAGCGTCTACAACATGGCCTTCCTCGCCCTGCTCAGCATGACGCCGCTGTTCCTGCAGCGGGTGCACGGCTTCTCGCCTGCAGAAACCGGCCTGGTGTTTTCCTCGATGCTGCTGGTCGGCGCCGCGGTCCAGCCTTTCGTCGGTCACCTATCCGATCTGACCGGGCGCAAACGGGTCGTGATCGTCGGCAACCTCGCGGCCGCGGGCGCTGCCCTGGCAGTCGCCCTCGGCCCCGGCCCGGTGAGCCTGATCGCCGCCCTGATCGCGACCGCCGCGCTCTTGGTGGGCATTCGCTCGGCGGTCCTGGCCGCGGCGGTGGAGTTTGCCGGCGGGCGCGAGGCCACCACGCTCGGGCTCGCCTTTGCGGTCCTGGATGGGGTCGGCGCGCTGGGCGCCCTCCTGGCCGGCGCGGTCGGCAGCTTCGACCTGCACTATGCCTTTCTCCTGGCAGCCGGCCTGGCGGTATTGGCCGCCGCCCTGGCCCTCCCCGTAGCATTTGCCTCGGGTGCACGCGAAGCGGCCCCGGTCGTGGAACCTGTCGGCGGCGCCGAATGAACCGGAAGGTCAGCCGGTCGATGCCTCTTGAAGCTCCTCCAGCAGCCGAAGCACGTCCTTCGAGGCGTCTTCAACCTCGGCGATCTCGGACAAGGCGCCGGACAGGTCACCGGCGTTGTACCGCCGTGTGGCTTCGATGCCGTGCCTGTGAACCCGGACGTGGGGCTCTTCCAGACTCCTGAAGGCCCGATCCTCGCGATAGTCCGCCGCCGAGGCGCCGTAGTACCACGTGCCCAGGCGGCACGAATGATGGTCGCTCAGCTCGCTCTCCGCCAAATGGCAGCGCCCGACCAGCATGTCGGCCAAGCGCTTCTTCCAGATGACGTGGTCGGCCTTGGCGAGGCGAATGATCTTGCCCGGAAGCTCATAGGTGCTCAGTTCGGCCAGCTGCTCGCCGATGCGCTGGACCGTGGTATCCATGGCGTCCGCTGCCTTCTCGATCTGCTCGACCGTGGATTTCGTCATTTGGGCGACGCTGCTTACGCCGCTGGCCACCTCGCCGGAGGCCTCCGACTGCTGCGAGAGAACGGAGTCGATCTCGGACATGCCGCCCTTGACCTTGTCGACCTGCTGATTGATCTCGCGCATCCCGTCGCCCACGGACCCGATGACCCGCCGCCCCGCTTCCACGGCCCGGGCGCCCTTGTCCATCGACTCGACTATGGACGACATCTCGGTTCGAAGGGCCTCGATCCGGTCGCGAATGTCGTTGGTCGCATCGGCGGTCTGCTTCGAGAGGCCCTTGACCTCGGAGGCCACCACCGCAAAGCCCTTTCCGGCATCCCCGGCCCGCGCTGCTTCGATCGTGGCGTTCAGGGCGAGCAGGTTCGTCTGGGCGGCGATCTTTTCGATCGACGTGACAATCTCGCCGATCTGCCTCGATGCCTCCGCCAAGCCGCCCGCCTTCTGGGTCGCCTCCGTGACCGCGACATCGATCGCCTCCGTGGCGGCGATCGCGTCCGCGGAGGCCCTGGCCCCCTCGGCGGTCGCCTTTTCCACACCCCCCACGTATCCAAGGGCATTGGCGCTGCTGTGCCCTATCTCCCTGATCCCGGCCACCAGCTCCTCGACGGCCGCGGCCATCGATTGCGCTTGAGCGTCCACATCTCGAGCGGCGCTCAGCATGTGGCCGCTCGAGATGGCCGTCTCGTTGGCGCCCACCGACTGAGCAACGGCGTTGTCCAGGGATGACGTGACGTTCTGCGCACAGCGCGAGATTAGCCGTTCGACCGCCTTGGACAGGGGGTCGTCGCCGGCCGGCCGGGCGGTGAGATCCCCTTCGACGACCTTGTTCAGGCACCGGATGAGATCGTCGTCGCGCTGGTCGATACGGGCTGGCTCGTTCACTTCCGGTATCCTCCGGTTCCGCCGGAGCCCGGACATTCGGAAAGCCGCAAAAATGGGCCTCGCCGATTTGCCGGCCGCTCGGCCGAACCAATCGTTTTAGACTAATAGATTCTGTGTATCGGCTCTCGGCGTTAATTTTTTGCTTATTTTTCCGCCTTCTCGGCCGACGGGCTGGCGCAAAGAACGGACGGGGGCCTTGAGAGGACGAAACGCCGCGATCCGGCGCGCCGCTATTTTCCGAGCTTTTGCCGCAGGAGCTGGTTGACCAGGCCCGGGTTGGCCTTGCCCTGGGTCGCCTTCATGGCCTGGCCGACGAACCAGCCGAGCACCTTCTCGTTGCCCGACTTGAACTGCGCGACCTGGTCCGGGGCCCCGGCGATGATCTCGTCGAGGATGCCCTCGATGGCGCCGGTATCCGTGATCTGCTTGAGGCCCTTCTCCGCGACGATGGCGGCCGCCCCCTTCCCGGTCTCCCACATGAGATCGAAGACTTCCTTGGCGATGCGGCCCGAGATCGTCTTGTCGGCGATCAGGTCGAGCAGGCCGCCCAGGCCGTCTGCGTCAACGGGGGCGGACTCCAGGCTTTTGCCCGTCCTGTTGAGCGCGCCGAAGTACTCGCCGGTGACCCAGTTGGCGGCCGCCTTGGAATCGCGCTTGCCGGCCACGACCGCCTCGTAGAACTCCGCGGTCTCGCGCTCGGCGACCAGCACGCCGGCGTCGTAGGCCGGCAGGCCGAAGTCCGCCATGAAGCGCGCCTTCTTGGCGTCGGGCAGCTCCGGCAGACTCGCCCTGATCTGCTCGACCCAGGCGGGGTCGAGCTCGAGGGGCAGGAGGTCCGGGTCCGGGAAATAGCGGTAGTCGTGCGCCTCCTCCTTGGAGCGCATGGCCCGGGTGCGGCCCTTGGCGGCGTCGAACAGGCGGGTCTCCTGGACCACCTGGCTGCCGTCCTCGAGCAGGGCGACCTGGCGCTTGGCCTCGACCTCTATCGCCTGCATGACGAAACGGATCGAGTTGACGTTCTTGGTCTCGGTCCGGGTGCCGAAGGGCTCGCCCGGACGGCACACCGAGACGTTCACGTCGCAGCGCATCGAGCCCTCTTCCATATTGCCGTCGCAGGTGCCCAGATAGCGTAGGATCGAGCGCAGCTTGCGCACGTAGGCCCCGGCCTCTTCCGGCGAGCGCATGTCGGGGCTGGAGACGATCTCCATCAGCGTGACGCCGGCCCGGTTCAGGTCGATGTAGGTCTGGCTCGGGTGCTGGTCGTGGAGCGACTTGCCGGCGTCCTGCTCCATGTGCAGGCGCTCGATGCCGACCTCGCGGGTGGCGCCGTCGGGCAGGTCCAGCACGACCCTGCCCTCGCCGACGATAGGCTCCAGATACTGCGAGATCTGATAGCCGGGCGGCAGGTCGGGGTAGAAGAAGTTCTTGCGCTCGAAGACCGAATGCCGATTGATCCGGGCGTTCAGGCCTAGGCCGGACTTGACCGCTTGCTCGACCACGAATCGGTTCAGCACCGGCAGCATGCCCGGCATGGCCGCGTCGACCAGCGAGACTTGCGTGTTCGGCTCGGCGCCGAAGGCGGTGGCCGCCCCGGAGAACAGCTTGGCCTCGGAGATCACCTGGGCATGAACCTCCAGCCCGATCACCACCTCCCACTCGCCGGTCTTGCCTTGGATCAGGTTCGTCATGCCCCTCACCTCCCCGCAACGAACGGCGGCTCGGAGTCGAAGCCGGCGGCGCTCTCCAGCGCGCCGGCCACCCTGAACACCGTCTCCTCGTCGAAGGCGCGGCCGATCAGCTGCAGGCCGAGGGGCAGGCCGTCCTCCGAGAGGCCCGCCGGCACCGAGATGCCCGGCAGGCCCGCCATGCTGGCCGGCACGGTGAAGACGTCGTTCAGGTACATCGCGATGGGATCGTCCATCTTTTCGCCGACCGCGAAGGCCGCCGAGGGCGCGGTCGGGGTCAGGACCACGTCGACCGTCTCGAAGGCATCGGTGAAGTCCTTGAGGATCAGCGTGCGCACCCGGCGCGCCTTGTTGTAGTAGGCGTCGTAGTAGCCGGCCGAGAGCACGTAGGTGCCGATCAGCACGCGGCGCTTGACCTCGAGGTGCCGATCAGCACGCGGCGCTTGACCTCGGCGCCGAAGCCCTCGCCGCGCGTCGCCTCGTACATTTCGGTCAGGTCCTCGCCCGGCACCCGCAGGCCGTAGCGTACGCCGTCGTAGCGCGCCAGGTTCGACGAGGCCTCGGCCGGCGCGACGATGTAGTATGTGGGCAGCGCGTAGCGCGTGTGCGGCAGGGAGATGTCGTGGACCTCGGCGCCGGCCGCCTTCAGCCAGTCGATGCCCTGCTGCCACAGGGCCTCGATTTCGCCCGGCATGCCGTCGAGGCGGTACTCCTTGGGAATGCCGACCTTGAGGCCGCGGACGTCGCCGGTGAGCGCCGCCTCGTAGTCCGGCACCGGGCGGTCGACGCTGGTCGAATCCTTGGGGTCGTGGCCGGCCATGGCGCGCAGCATGATGGCCGCGTCCCGCACGCTGCGGGTCATCGGCCCGGCCTGGTCGAGCGAGGAGGCGAAGGCGACGAGGCCCCAGCGCGAGCAGCGCCCGTAGGTCGGCTTCATGCCGACGATGCCGCAGAACGAGGCCGGCTGGCGGATCGAGCCGCCGGTGTCCGTGCCGGTCGCGCCGAGCGCCGCGCGCGCCGCCACCGCCGCGCCCGAGCCGCCCGAGGAGCCGCCCGGCACCAGCGGCCGGTTGTCGCCCTGGCGCCGCCAGGGGTTCTCGACCGCGCCGTAGTAGCTCGTCATGTTGGACGAGCCCATGGCGAACTCGTCCATGTTGGTCTTGCCCAGCATCACCGCGCCGGCCTGCCAAAGCTTGGCCGTGACGGTCGATTCGTAGGGCGGATGGAAGCCGTCAAGGATGTGCGAGCCGGCGGTGGTCAGCACGCCCTCGGTGCAGTACAGGTCCTTGATCGCGATCGGCAGGCCCTCCATCACGCCCGCCTCGCCCTTGGCGCGGCGGGCATCGGAAGCCTCGGCCATCTCGATCGCCTTGTCCGGCGTTTCTGTGATGAAGGCGTTCAGCGGGCGTGCGGCCGCCACGGCCGCCACATGCGCCTCGGTCAGCTCCTTGGAGGAGACCTCGCCCTTGGCCAGTAGGTCGCGGGCCGCGCTCAGGTCGAGGCCGGTCAGCTCGTCCATCACTCGACCACCTTGGGCACGGTGAAGAAGCCGTGCGCCGGCTCGGGCGCATTGGCCAGGATCTTGTCGGGGCACCGGCCGTCGGTGACCTTGTCTTCGCGCAGCGTCGGCGTCATCGCAACCACCGAAGTCATGGGCGCGACCCCCTCGGTGTCCAGTTCGTTCAGCTGCTCGACCCAGCCGAGGATGTTGGAGAGCTCGCCGGCCAGGGCCGCCTGTTGCTCCTCGCTCACCCGGATCCGCGCCAGTTTCGCGATCTTCGCGACGGTATCCTTGTCGACCGCCATGCGCAAACGTCCGCGATCCGGACATTCGGTCGAACGCTCTGCGCGGAAAACACGCGCGGAAAGTAACATCGGCCCCCGCCACCCGCAAGTTGCTGCGGTGAACGTGGACTTGACATCGAGAATAGAAAGAATCATATATGACCATAATTAATGACCATGGTCATATAGCGATGGCGAAGACACGCAAGATACCGGCCGGAGAATTCAAGGCCCGCTGCCTGAAGCTGATGGACGAGGTCGCCGAGACCGGCGAGGAGCTCGTCGTCACGAAGCGCGGCAAGCCGGTGGCCAGGCTCGTGCCCATGCAAGCCAAAGGCAAGGTCTTCTTTGGCGCGATGAAGGGCACGGCGACGATCCACGGCGACATCATCGGACCGTTCTTCGACGACTGGGCCATGAAGGAGGATTGACGCTGCTCGTCCTCGATACCCACGTCTGGCTCTGGACGCTTCTGGGCAGCCGGACTGTTCGAGCCGAAACCCTGGAGGAAATGGCCCGCGCGGCGCGGCAGGACGAGCTGATCATCCCGGTCATCGCCGTCTGGGAGGTCGCATTGCTGGACGCGAAGGGCCGCATAGACCTGGGCGGCAACGCACGGGATTGGGTCGCCGAGGCGCTGGCCGTCCCGGGCTACCAGTTGGCCCTTTTGACCCCGGAAATCGCGGTCTTGTGCCACAATCTGCCGGGCGACCTGCACGCCGATCCGGTGGACCGGATGATGGTCGCCACGGCCATGGACCTGGCCGCCACCTTGGTGACCCGCGACGAGGCGTTGCTGTCCTACGGCGCGCAAGGTCACGTCAAGGTCTTGGCCGCATGACCGCTGTCTCCTTCGGAGAACTGCTCTCCCACCTAGATCCGGGCACCCGCCTGCTCGGCCTCGACCTGGGCGAGAAGACCATCGGGCTGGCGATCTCCGACCGGAGGCTCATGGTGGCCTCACCCGTGGAGACGATCCGGCGCAGCAAGTTCACGAAAGACGCCGCGGCCCTGGCCGCGCTCTGTGCCGAGCGCGGGGTCGGCGGCCTCGTCCTCGGCCTGCCGGTCAACATGGACGGCAGCGAGGGGCCGCGCTGCCAGTCGGTGCGCCAGTTCGCCGGCAACCTGGCCGAGCTGGCCGGGTTCACCCTGCCGATCGCCTTCTGGGACGAGCGCCTCTCGACCGCCGCCGTCGAGCGCCTGCTGGTCGACGAGGCGGACATGAGCCGCAAGCGCCGCGGCCAGGTCGTCGACAAGATGGCCGCCGCCTATATCCTGCAAGGCGCGCTCGACGCGATTGGCCGCGCGCGGCCGGCAGGCTAGCTACCCGCACGACATGCCCGACGTCGTCCTCGCCATCCTGCCGGTCTTTCTGCTGATCTTCCTGGGCACCGGCCTCAAGGCCGCCGGGTTCCTGGCGCCGGCCTTCTGGGACGGCGCAGAGCGGCTGACCTATTTCGTGCTGTTCCCGGCGCTGCTGGTCACGACCCTGGCCAGGGCCCAGTTCAGCGATCTCGAGGTCCTGCCCATGGCCGGCGCGATCGCCGCCGCCGTGCTGGCCATGGCGGCGGGCCTGCTGGCCGCGCGGCCGTGGCTCGCACATAGCGGGGCAGCCTTCACCAGCCTGTTCCAGGGCTCGATCCGCTTCAACACCTACATTGGCCTGGCGGCCGCCTCCGGCGTGCTCGGCGCGGCCGGCCTGGCCGCCGCCGCCGTCGCGGTCGCCCTGCTGGTCCCCTTGGGCAACCTGCTCTCGGTCGCCGCCCTGGCTTGGCTCGGCACGGGCGACCGGCCCAAATCGCTTGAGGTCCTGCGCCAACTGGCGCTCAACCCCTTGATCCTGGCCAGTGTCCTCGGCATCGCGATAAATCTCGCCGGCCTCGAGCTGCCGCCGGTCGTGGACCCGCTGCTGACGGTGCTGGGCCGCGGCGCCCTGCCGCTCGGCCTGCTGGCCGTCGGCGCCGGCCTGGACTTCGCCGCCGCGCGGCTGGGCGGCCGGACCCTGGCCCTGGCCTGCGTCCTCAAGCTCGCCGTCCTGCCGGCGCTAACCGCGTTGGGCTGCTGGATCTTCGGCGCGACCGGCGCGGCGGCCGCCGTCGCCGTCCTGTTCAATGGCCTACCGACCGCGCCCAGCGCCTATATCCTGGCCCGCCAAATGGGCGGCGAGGCCAAGCTGATGGCCAGCATCATCACCACGCAGGTCGCCCTGTCGGCGCTCACCCTGCCGGTGCTTCTGATCCTCATGGCATGAGCGCTTAGAGGTACTTGCGAATCGTTTCGGCCATGGCGGCGGCGTCGAGCACCGGCGGCAGCAGCGTGGCGAAACGGCCGTCCGGTCCCATCAAATAGATGTAGGAGCCATGCGCGAGGACCGGCTCGCTCTTCCACGACATTCCTACCTCCTCTGACTCGACCCGATAGGCCTTGGCCGCCGCCGCCAGCTGCTCCGACGTACCGGTCAGGCCGATCAGCCGCGGGTGGATCTTCGGCACGTAGGCGGCCAGGACCTCGGCGGTGTCGCGCGCCGGGTCGACGGTGATCAGCAGCGGCTGCACCTGTGCTCCCGGCCCGCCCAGAAGGTCGAGCGCATCGACCATGTTCTTCAGGCCGACCGGACAGATCCGCTCGCAGTTCGTATAGCCGAAGAAGACCAGCAGATAAGAGCCGCGGAAATCCTCGTCGCTGACCTCTCGGCCACTGTGGTCGGTGAGTTGGAAAGGGCCACCGATCTCGAAGGGAAAGGGCGCATCCGGCCCGCCGGCCACGGAACCGCCCTGGGGCATAGGCCCCTCATCCGCCTCGTGAGCCACGCTCGGCCCGCCGCCGAGCGGCCAGGCGGCGAGCACGACGGCCATGGCAA
The DNA here is from genome assembly GCA_947259625.1 of uncultured Kiloniellales bacterium. Classification (GTDB taxonomy): domain Bacteria; phylum Pseudomonadota; class Alphaproteobacteria; order Kiloniellales; family JAKSDN01; genus CAMYKD01. The sequence goes on from CAMYMY010000127.1 coordinate 12,974, forward strand.
CCCGCTCGAGGGGCTTCATCAGTCGTTTTGCCTGCTCCATCCTGATCCGTCTCTCCCGCCGGGGTGCTGCAGCACAGAAGATATAGTCGTCCTGGCCGGGCCGTGCGGTCACAGCTTCGCGAGCGGGGGCGCGGCGGACCGGCCCCTTGACGGCGGCCCCGTCCCGGCCCAAAACCGCCTGTCCGCAGCACCAACCAGGGACTCTCGTTCAATGACCGGACCGCTTCACGGCCTGCGCATCTTCGACCTGACCCGGATCCTCGCCGGGCCGACCTGCACCCAGTTCCTGGGCGACCTGGGCGCCGAGGTGGTCAAGATCGAGCGCCCGGGACAGGGCGACGACACGCGCAAGTGGGGCCCGCCCTTCGCCAAGGACGCGGACGGCAAGGACACGACCTACAGCGCCTATTACCTGTCGTCCAACCGCAACAAGCGATCGGTCACGATCGACATCGCGCAGCCCGAGGGCCAGGCGCTCGCGAAGCGGCTGGTTTCCAAATGCGACATCCTGGTCGAGAACTTCAAGGCCGGCGGGCTCGCCAAGTTCGGACTGGCCTACGACGACCTGAAGGAGGCGGAGCCGGGCCTGATCTACTGCTCGATCACCGGCTTCGGCCAGACCGGCCCCTATGCGCCGCGCGCCGGCTACGACTTCCTGGCCCAGGGCCTGGGCGGCATGATGAGCATCACCGGCGATCCGGACGGCGAGCCGATGAAGGTCGGCGTCGGCATCGCCGACGTGATGTGCGGCATGTACGCGGTCGCCGCCATCCTGGCCGCGCTGCACCACCGCGAGAAGACCGGCGAGGGCCAGTACATCGACCTCGCCCTGCTCGACACCCAGGTCGCCTGGCTGATCAACGAGGGGCTCAACTACCTGACCTCCGGGATCGTGCCCCGGCGCCTGGGCAACGAGCACCCCAATATCGTGCCCTACAAGGTGCTGCCGGCCTCGGACGGCTATTTCATCCTGGCCGTCGGCAACGACCGGCAGTACCAGCGCTTCTGCGACTTCGCCGGCGCGCCGGGGCTGGCCGAGGACCCGCGCTTCAAGGCCAACGCGGACCGGGTCATGAACCGCGAGGCGCTCTACGCCCTCCTGCCCGACCTCACCCGCGGGAAGACCTGCGCCGAGTGGGCCGAGGGCCTGGACCGCCTGGGCGTGCCCTCCAGCCCGGTCAACGACATCGCCCAGGTCTTCGAGGACCCGCAGGTCCAGGCCCGCGACATGAAACTGACGATGCCCTTGGCGGCGGTCGAGGGCGGCCAGGTCGACCTGATCGCCAACCCGATCAAGTACTCGAAGACGCCGGTCACCTACCGCGCGCCGCCGCCCAGCATGGGCGAGCACACGGACGAGGTGCTCGCGGACCTGCTCGGCCTGGAGTCGCGCGACATCGCCGGCTTGAAGGACCGGGGCGTGGTCTGACCGCTTCCACTGCCGTCCGATTAGGCCCTGTCCTGTGTCAGCGAAATTGCCCCTCGCCCTCCGGGAGAGGGAGGGGCCCGCGCAGCGGGAGGGTGAGGGCAGGTTGGTTCCGAAACTCTCCCCAGAACGCTGGCGCGTTGCGGGCCACGTCCAAACCAACGCGCCCTCACCCACT
>CAMYMY010000128.1 GCA_947259625.1 uncultured Kiloniellales bacterium
CAATTTTGTCTTTGCCTTCCAGGCCATCGCCGGCGTCGCCTTTCAAATCACGCCGAGCATCGCCGTTACTGGGACTTACAGTTATTTGGGAACGTCCGATACTAAGGACAAAGACTTCTTCGGGGGCGACTTTACCATGGACGGCCTTGTCTTCAAGGATTACAGGGCCCACACTCTGTTGGCCGGGGTCAGGTACTTCTTCTGATGCCCGCGGCCGGCGGCAAAGGCGCCATACCGGGCCTCCCGCCTCCGATACGGATCACATGAAGTCGTCGAGCCGGGCGACTGCGCCCCGCCGGCCGGTCCCGGTCTGGCGGTCCGCTTCGCGCAGCCGCGCAGAGACTTCCAGATAGGCCGCATCCATCGCCTGGACGATCTCGACCAGGTCGCCGGTCTCCTCGGGATCGCTCCAGCCGAACAGCCGGCAGTAGCTCTCGATCTCGGAAAGCGGAATCGGAAGCAGCCCGCCGAAGCCCGCGCCCCGCGCACCCGAGAGCCGGTCGAAGGCCTCGATGTAGCGGCCCAGTCCCGACGGGAGCACCGGCCGGGCCTCGAGCGCCGGCGGCGGCGTGCCGGTGATCTCGGCGACCCGCTCCAGAAAGGCTTCCTTCGCGCCCCACTCTAGCTGCCAGCAGAGCGCGCGGCTGAGTTTCCCTTGGCGTCCTCCAACTCCTTCGCCCGGAACAATGCGATGCGGCCAGCCTGGTCCTGGAGGTCGCGGAACAGCTCGGGCAGATCGGAAAGCAGCTCGAGCACGTTGTCGCGGGTGAACGCGATCGGCTTGCCCGCGGCATCGGTCACGCCCTGCCAGCCGAGGATCACGTGGTCGGCGTAGACCTCGCGCAGAATGCGTTCTGCCACCTGCTCGTCCAGGGTCTCGGTCTGCAACTGGCGCCGGTACGGCTTGAGCCTGGCCTCGAGCGCGCGGGCGAAGCCGCGGTTGGCGCCGCCCGCCCGCGCGACGCGGATCTGAAAGTCGCCATAGTCGAGGGTGAGGCCTTCGGTCTCGGTCTCCGGGTCGGTCTTGAAGAGGTCGTAGGGACTCGTCATGTTGATCGCCTTTGCGTTTGCGCCGCCCGGCCGGCGACAGTCGTGCACCGGGGTACTTTATCCGGATGGTTCGGGCGGCTCGGCCGGTTCAACGGCCGACCGGACGGACGCCCGCGCCGAAAGTCTGGCCGATCGCCCGGCCGATCCGTCCGCCGCCCAGGATGTCCTGCTCCACGTCGCGGCGAACCAGCACCAGGAGGTCGAGCCCGCCTTGGGCGTTGGGCTGCTCGCGGGTCTCGACCTCGGCGCCGGCCTGGTTGATCACCTTGACGTTGACCACGGCGCCGGACGCCGGTGCCCCGCGCGGCGTCACCGTGACGCGCTCGCCGGGCGTGGCGCGGAGGGCGACGAGCCGGCTGTCCGGCCCGCCGCTGCCGCCGACCGTGAAGGTGCCGCCGTGCTGAAAGCTGCCCGCCGCCTGCAGCCCATCGAAGCCGGTTCCCGTGAACTGGGGACCGAGGCCTCCGCCGCCCAAAGCGGCCCCCAAGGCCTGCGCCAGCGGCCCCAGGATCTGCGAGCGGATGAACAGGCGGATCAGGTCGGCGATCATGGCGTCGACCAGCGACCTCCACTCCAGCTTGCCGGTCTCGACGAAGCCGACCAGCGCATTCTCCAGGCCGCCCAGCGCGCCGCCGATCGCCTGCTCGATCTGCGCCCCGGCGTTGGTTGCCGCATCGGCATAGTCCGCGAAGGCGCGCCTGGCCCCCTCGCCCAGCTCGCGGCCGTTGCGCAGGCCTTCCTGAAGGCCCTGGTTCAGCGCGTCCTGGGCGATCGCCGCGGCCTCGATTTCGGGCTCCAGGCGCGCAAAGAGCGATATGCTCTCCTCGAGGGCAAGGTTGCGCTCACTAAGCGAACCGGTACCATTCGCCCCAAAAGAGCCCGCCACGCCGTCGTGAGGCAAAAGCTCGCCGGGAAACGTGAATGTCGCCGGCTGCAGAAGGCTGGATGTCCCCATCGCGCCGTTGATCTCCTTGGTCGGCGCGGCGGGACGTTCGGAAAACACCCTGTCGTGGAAGTCCTGCATCAGGCGCAGGATCTCCTTCAGCGTATCCCGAATGTCCGAGAGATTCTCCGTCAGGAGGTTCACCACGAGAGCAGTCCCCTCCAGCGGCTGCACCGCCGGCCCGAAGAACGCCCTTTCCCGAGCCGCCGCGCGTTCCTCTTCGAGCGCCATTTCGATCGGCTCGATCTGCCGCAGTAAGTCGGCCTCTTTCTCTCTCAAATATAGCATGCGTCTTGGTGACCCTACCCCGCCAGGTGCCAAGAATATCTCAAGCTTTCTCTGGGTCTCTTGGAGCTCTTCGGACAAATCCGCGAGCTGTTCCGCGCTGGGCTTTGCCCGCTCCGCGCCGGACTTCGCGGCTTCGGACTCCAGACTTGCCCGGATTTGCTGGCTGACTTCCTCCGCGATCAGCTCGACGACAATGGCAAAGAGCAGCTCGGCAAGGCCCTTGGCAATCGGACCGGCCGCGACCGCCGCCGCCTGACGAAGCGCCGGATCGTTTCGCGGGTTGCCGCCAGGTCCGTTCGCCAACCGCGCGCCGCCCGGAATGAAGTTCGCCGTCCGAAGGCCGGCCGTCGGCACGGCGCCGGCCCTTGCCTGGTCGAGACGCCCGACATTGCCGAGGGTTCCGAGCCGCGCGCTCTCCATGGAACCCGCCGCCCGCCCGAGGCGCAAAAGGCCGCTCTCGACCTTGCTGATCCCGGCGGCCACCTCCCGGCTCTTCCTCCCGATCTCTTCCAGGGAGCGCACGACGCGGCGTGCGCCGGCCTCTGCCGGCGCACTGTCGATGGCGATGCGGACCACACGTTCGACCATGCTTCGCTCCATAAGAAAAAGGCGGTCCGATGACCGCCTATCGCGCCCCGCACAACGCGCAGCGGCTAGAACGGCAGCGGCGCAGCCGAAGGCGGGTGATACCAGATCGTCAACTCGCACTTCCTTGGGTCTTCCCATAATGCGAGTTTGACTTCTATGAACGTGTCGGCGTCAAAACCGAAGAAGTATGAATCCGTGATAATACCGCTTTTTTCCAATCTAATTTCATCAAGCTGCCGGATCGTCGGCGTATTTTGGTATTTCTCTTTTATTATACTAACTATCCTTAGGCTGTCCGAGATACATGGGTGAAAATCTATGGTCGTCGATTCGTGCCGAACTTGCACGCTCGACGCTCGACCGTCACGAAAATCCTGGACGACCTCGAACTTCCTTCCGATCGCATCCCAGTCAAAGCTGTAGGCCAGCTTCCTGTTCGACTTCCATTCCCCCTCGCCGCCAATGGCCGCAAGGGCCTCCTCTGCGGTCATGCCGAACTTGATGACCCCGAAGCCGGTCGGTTCCGCGGACTCCGCCTGCGACGGCAGGACCTGACCAAGGACCATCACAAAGAACATCGCAGCCGCGCGTCGCATCGTCGTACCCCTCACTCTCTTGGGACCGCTTGGAACGGCCCCCGGCAGCATGCTTCCATATGTCCGACCCGAACCCTCATCCGCCTGTCTTGCGCAATTGGCACAGCCGCTAGAACGGCAGAGGCACGGCCGAAGGCGGACGATACCAGACCGTCAACTCGCAATCGTTCGAGTCCGTCCAAAACCAGAGCGTAACTTCTATTGAAGAGTCGTTCCCGAATCCAAAAAAGTATGAATCAGTGACAAAAACCCTTTTGAATAACTTGTCCCTGTTCTGCAACCGCACCAATGGTGTTTTTTTGTACTTCTCTTTAATTGCGCTGACGACCCTGAGCGAGTCCGAGACGCAGGTGCGAAAATAGAACTCGTCCGACGTAAGATTCACGGCCAAGACCGACGCTCGGCCGTCCACAAAATGCTGGATGACCTCGAAGGTCTTCGCGATCGCATCCCATTCGAAGCCGTAGGTCAATTGCCAGTCTGACTTCCACTTTCCCTTGCCGTCGATGGCGGCCCAGGCCTCTTCCTTCGTCATGCCGAACTTGATCGGCCCGAAGCCTTCGAGCTCCGCGGCCCGAACGGCCGTCGCGGCCAGAACAACGAAAACGAGCGCAAAAACCAAGGCGTAACGCGGCATCTGCCCCTCCCTCGACCACCGGGTTGCAGGGCCGGCCCTAAGGTCCGGCGGCCCTCCGGTTCACAGGAACCGACGGCCGGGCACGCCCCCGCAATCGGCCCAAACCGCCCGGGCCAGAGCAACTGTGTTCTTGTTTTGTACTGTAACGGCTGCCGCCTGGGATGGCAAGCCCGTTCTGCGCCTGTCCGACTTCGGTGCAGCCTTACCGGCTCCGCCTCACGCCGCAAAGTAGTCGAACTGGATCGTCGCGTTGGTCGCCGGGTCGACCTCGGCCTCGAAGTCGAAGGACTGCTCGACGTCCTGGTTCGGGCCGCCGATCGGCGCGCCGAAGCTGGAGAGCCGCGCCCGCGGCAGGGTAATCACCAGCGCGTTGCCGGCCGCGTCGGTCACCCGCCAGTCGATCTGGGTCGGCGTGTGCGCCTTGTATTTCGCGATCAGCGCGCCGTCGATGAAATAGGCGGCGAGCCTACCGGTCACGTCGGCGTCCCCCAGGCCGATGCCCGCCGCGCCCGGCCCGTTGCCGATCGCCCGCTGGAGCCTCAGCCCGTTGTCCAGCGTGAAGTCGAGCGCGCGGATGAAGGCCGAAGGCGTCGCCCCCGCCTCGCGGATGAAGCCGACGTCGGTCACCGTATTGACCACCTCGCCGGCGGCGGCCGGGTTCGGGCTGCCGTCGCCGACCGAGCCGGCCGAGGGGTCGTTCATGTCCTTGCCCAGCACCGACAGACTGCCGGTCACGATGGCGTCGGTCTCGAAGCTCATGGCGAGCCGCCCGAACATGTTGCCGAGGAAGGCCAGGTACTGCGGCGTGGCGATGCCGCCGAACAGCAGCTCGAAGACATAGGAATGGGCCGTCGTGCCGTCGCGCAGCATGGTGCCGTCCATCGTCGTGCCGCTGCCGGTCTCGGTCGTGAGCGTGCCGCCGCCGACCACGACCTTGTTGCCGCTCGGCTTCGAGGTGACTTGGAAGATCCCGTTGTTGGCGCCGTTCGTGAAACCGCCGGTCTTGATCCACTGTCCCGCCGCGACGTTGGCGAAGAGGCCGCCGGCCAGCGGATCGTTGAAGGAGTTGTCGGCATTGGCGGCGTCGAAATTCGCGGCGATCGCGAGCGGCGCGCTCCAGCTGCCGAACAGGGCACCGTCGAAGAGGTCGGCGAGCCCGCCGCCGCCGGGCGCGTCCAGCGAAAGCTCGAAGCCGATGTCGCCGCCCACCTCGAAGGCGGTCAGGATGCGGTTCCGGATCTTGCGCCCGGCGCTGATCTCGTTCGAGCGCTGGGTCATCTTGTTGAGCGTCAGGCTCTCGCTGGTGATCCGCGCGGTGTCGAGCTTGGGCGGCCCGGCGGGCACCTGCCCCCAGTTGGCCTCCTTGACGAAGAAAAGCTGCGCCTGCGAGCTGTCCGCGCCCGCGCGAAAATCGGTGACCGCCATTGATCCGTACTCCTCTGTCTTCTGACTTCTGACTTCTGATCAGCCCGCCAGGTCCGACTGATACGGCGTCGCGACGTTGACCTGATACCAGGCGCCGTCGGCGCCGATGCGGGTCAGCGAGGGGGCGCGAAGGATCACGCCGCCTAAGGTGATGCCGCGGAACACCGTGGCGACGTCGTCGGCCAGCTCGTTGGCCAGGCCGTCGCCCTCGCCCGGCGGCGCGAAGATCTGGACCACGGCCACCCCGGTCGAGCGCCAGACCTTGGGCGTGCCCAGGCTGGCCTGGAATCCGTCACCGGGCAGGACCGTGAAGCGCACCCAAGGCGCCGGGCCGCCGTCGGGATCCAGCGCGTCCAGGGCCGGGTCGAAGGCGGCGTTGTCGTAAGCGATCGGCACCGTCGGGCGCAGCTGGAGCCATTCCACGGTGAAGTGCGCCCTTAGGGCGTTGGCGGTTTCGGCAAAACTCATGATCTATCTCCGTCGCGCTACCAGCGAAGCCAGCGTCGCCGCGACGATGCCGCGCGGCGCCTGTTTCGAGCTGCCGTGCTCGAGCACCCCGATGTAGGGCAGGTTGTTCGCGATCCAGATCGTCCCGAAGGGCCGGGCCCGGGCGATCACCGCCGCACCGCGCGCCACCGTCGTCCGGCCGTCGCGGTCCGTTGCCTCCAGCACGCCCTCGGGCGGCCGCGCCAAGCCAACCTGCCAGTTGGCCCGCGCCCGGCCGGTCCTGACCGGCGTGCGCAGCACCACGCCCTCGAGGACGTCGCGCGCGAGCCCGCGGCTCGCCTCGGCTACCGCCGCGGGGATCTCGCGCTCGGCGAGGCGTAGGAGCGCCGCCTCGAGGTCGCGCAGGGAGCTCGCCATCACGACCTCAGGTGCAGGGTATAGAACGCGGTCTGCTCGCCGCTCATGACCGGGTCGACGCGCAGCAGGCTCCAGGGCCTGCCGTCGATTAGGATCCGGTCGCGGGCCGGCTCCGGCACGATGTCGAGCCCCTCCGCCGGCAGATGGGCCTTCAGGTCGCCGGCCCTTACGAGCGTGCCGTCGATCAGGGCTTCGCGGAAGCGCTCGGGCGGGCTTACCTTGACCGCGAAGTCTTCGACCGTGTCCGTAGTCTTGCCGGTCGCCGTATCAAAGGCCCGCGTCACCCGCCGGAGCGTGACCGATTTCCCGAAAGTCCGGATCAGCCGCCCGGCCGTGGCCCGCGCCCTCGCATCGAAGGCCGTATCGAAGGTCATGCCCGCACCAGCGCGGGCGCTTTCCCGTCGCCCTTGAACAGGCCCTTCAGCAGCAGCGTCACGAAAGGATAGCTGCGGCCGCCGGGCGCGCCCGCCAGATACTCGACCTCGAGCGGCCCGACCCTCTCGCGCCTCGTCCGGCCGCCGCGCGCCTCGGCCGGGGCCAGGGGCTCGCCCAGGGCCTGCAGGGCGAGCTCCGCCGTGGCCTGCGCGACCTTCTGAGGAATGCCGGTCAAGGGCCGTCCCTCGTGGTCGAAGGCGCCCGCGCGCGGCCAGCCGAGCTGCTGGCCGCCGCCCGGGTGGTCGCCGACCCAGTCGTAGCGGCCGTCGAGGTACTGGGTCGCCTCGCGCAGCGCCGCCTCCTTGTCGACCGGAAGTGCGGCCGCCCAGCGGGAATTGTTGCGCTCCGCCCAATAGGCGTCCGCCTCGACGACGCTCAGGTAGCTGTCGGTACCAACGGTGAGTGCCATGGCGTGTCCTGTGAAAACGGCGTGCTCGAGGGGTGCGGGAACCGGTCACGGGCGCGCCATCACGGCCGCCGCGCCCGCCCGGTTCCTGTCATTGATCATCCGCCTCAGGCTCAGCCCAGCACCCGGGTGATCAGGCGCGGGTCCTGGACCTTGGCGCCGGCCAGGATGTCGAGCGAGACGACATCGGACTTGGCGTCCTTGTCGTAGTCCCAGACGACCCGGATGCCGAGGCCGCGGCTCTGCACGAACTCGGCCCGGCCCGCGCCCTGCGGCAGGGTGAGCGGCACCGCGGCCAGCACGATGGCGTTGGGGTGGAAGGCCAAATTGGCAACGTGGTCGCCGAGCGCCAAGCTCACGGCCTCGCCGCCGGCCAGCGCCATTTTCAAGGCCGGCTGGATCGCCACGGCCCCGGACGAAGACGCGCCGACGCTCACGGCCGCGCCGACCACGTAGCTCTGCGGATCGCCGGCGAAGGTGACGATGTCCCCCGCGACCAGGTCGATCGCCTCGCCGGCGTCGGTCGCCAGGGTGACCGACTTGACGCCCGACGCGTGTGCGCCCGACACGGCGATGGTGCCCGTGAGCGAGCCCGCCGTGTGGCTCTTGACGTTCTGGTTCATGAAGTGGTCGAAGCCCATGAAGCGGCCCATCGAGGCCTCGCGCAGCGCCGTGCCGTCGTCGCCGCGCTTGTCCGCCTCGGCGAAGGAGGGGATGGCGAAGAGGTCCGCCTTGGCCTGGGGGTTCATCACCGTGACCCGGCCGCCCAGCGGCACGCGCGCCTCGTTGAGCGCCTGGTCGATCGCCGCGACCTGGGCCAGGGTCGAGGGCGGCGCGCCGGCCGTGCCGACCGTCTGGTAGACCTCGACGTACTTCGAGGCGACGTAGCCGTCGACCGCCTCGGCGATCGCCAGCATGGCCGGGTTCAGGAGCTGTTGGCCGAAGTCCTCGATCGACAGGGTCATCTCCCGGTCGCTGACTTTGAAGGAGACGTCGAAGTGCTTCTCCAGCGTCACGGGGACGCTCGACTCCGTGGCGTCCTGGATGGTCAGCACGGCGCCGTCGTACTCGTCGGCCGTGAAGGTCGCGGGTCCGCGCACCTGGATCGTGTCGCCGGCCTTGGCGCCGGCGAACTCGGCCTGATGGCCGCGGAAGACCAGGTTGCCGAAGACCATGTTGCTCTCGAGCAGCATCAGGGCTTCCCGGGCGATGACGCTCGGGGTCAGGATGGTGTTTGCCATTTTCTAGGGTCCTCTCGTTGGCAGGGGGATTCAGAAGTCAGAAGACAGGGATCAGGGATCAGAACAGAACCAACTGATTCCTGATCCCTGTCCTCTGTCATCTGATACGGCGCTCGCGGCGCAGCCGGGCGTAGCGTTCGGGCGACAGCTCGCCGGCCTGTTCGTAGGTCAGCGCGCCCTCGCCGCCGCGCGCGCCGGCGCCCGGCGCGCCGGCGCCGCTGGAGGGCGGCCAGCAGTGCGGCGCGG
>CAMYMY010000129.1 GCA_947259625.1 uncultured Kiloniellales bacterium
GTGGCGAACTGCGTGACGATCCACTCGGCGTTGTTGGGCGACCAGATGCCGAGGCGGTCGCCCGGCGCCAAGCCGACGGCGAGCAGGCCGGCGGCCAGCGCATCGACCTCGCGCCGCAGCTGGCGATAGGTCCAGCGGACATTCTGGTGCCGGACGACGAGCGCGGTATTGTCCGGCCAGCGTTCGGCCGTCCGGTCGAACAGGTCGCCGACCGTCGCGCCCATGAGCGGCGTCATGCTGACGCCGTGCACGTAACTCGCGGTCAGCATGGCTGTCGCCCTTTCCTTCCGTTTGCCGATTGCGCCCCCGCTCTGTTACGACCGTTTTCCGCAGGAATGATCCGCGGCGCACTTCTCTCTTACAATGATCTCGATCAAACTTGCATCACGCGGGCGCGGAATGAGCGAAGGAATTAATGCCAGTCTGGCGCGGCAGCCTTTTCTCTACCGAGAGCGAGTACCGGGGCCGGGGTATTCTGGACCGAGCCTCTCGCGCGATGCCGGCGGCTTGCACTGAAGACGAAGTAGACGAGTCCACACAACACAAGCAGCGAATCGACAGTGTAGGTCACGTCGAAGCCCTCGAAAAAGGTGACAAGGAAGATGACCTGGCTTCCCAGTCCGAGCGCGAAGAAGGCGAGCAGATCGGCTGGGCGGCGAAGCGCGAGAGGCGCCAGGACAATGAGAATGGCGTAGTAGTAGTTCGTGAGTTCCAGCAGGGCGAACATGGGCAGAAGGCCGATAATCGCAAGACGCCACGGCGGTTGCGCGCGCATTGCAGCGCTCGCCGCAAGCCCCATGAGCAGAATAGTGGCCAACGCGTGAAACCAGCGGCGGTCCTCGAAAGTTTGCTTCCTGAGGGCCCGCCACCTTTGCGCCGGTTCGACGGCGTCAGGTTCGATCGTTTGCAGCAGCTTGGTTTCGGCTTTCCATGCGACGATGGTCTTGAGGCCCATGTAGTTGGAAAGAGGCGTCGCGGAGTGCTTGTGGGCATTGCCGACGAAAGCGTCGTAGGCCTCAAACCCATCGAGCGCGACCGCACTCACCGTGACGCCCAGGACCGCCGCCATGATGGCCCCGAGTGCCTGCCGCGCGAGGCGCCGATCGACTCGACGCCGTCGCACCACGTCGAACATGGAGCGGACGCACGGTCCGAAATACAAGAACAGCGGGAAGACCCGGAACAGGGTCGCCACTGCAAGGGCCGCGCCGCCGAGTAGGTGCCATCGTTTCTTGATAAGGCAGATCCCGGCAACCACGGCAAAGAGCCACCAGAAGCGCCCGAAGCTGCCAAACGCCCCCACGTGGGTAAAGACCCACATGGCGCCGACGCCCCAGACGAAAATCGCGAGCGCGCTCGTCTCGATGCCGAAGGCCCAGCCCAACAGCGCCGCGATGGCCAGCGCGAGTGCAATGTCCAAAGTCGCGAGCCCGGTTTGCGTGGCGTCGCTCGCCGATGTCGCCGAGGACAGGAAACCGTTGACACTGGTCCAGAAGGGTGTCGCATTGTAACCGTGATCCGTGAGGTAGCGATTGGCCACTTCAGGGTTCACGCGCGTGAAGAAATAGCCGGTATCGGCGTGAAATGCCGCCCAGCGCTCGGTTGTGAAGCGCTCGCGGCAGGCTTCGGCCCGGTCGAGGAAGACCGAGCCCGGCTGAAGTTCGTTTATGCTCAGGTCTCGCACGGACCACCGTGCCACCACATCACCGCGGCCATTTTCCAGCTCAGCAACCGCGGCGCAGTGATAGAGCATGTCATAAGAGATCTCGGCGGCGTATTTCGAGCCCATGTAGTAGTGGAACTGGTCGTGAAACAGCACCCCGCGCCATTCGTTGATCGAGAGTCGCTCGGCGTCGAGTCGCTCGGCGTCGGCCTCCCACCCCGCCACCACGGCGCGCCACTGGAAGTACCCGCCAAAGTTCGTCATCGCCATGAAACCCGCCAATACCAGGCACGATGACGGGACGGCAACCGAAAGCCAGCGTCCTCTTTGGCGAAAGAGCTTGTGGCAGGCGAGTATTACGATCGGCCCCAGCGCGTAGAGCCCGAGGCTCAAAGGGTCCGCGAAGGCGTGCGGGGCGTGAAGCCACGTGACGGCACCGGCATAGAGGGCTGCCATGCCGCCGTTGAGCGCAAAGATGTGCCCGGCCGCGTCTCCGGCGCTCGTCGAGCCCTGCTCCTTGGTCCGCCTGGCAAGCACAAGGAGCAGCAGCGCGCTTGCCACCGCTGCGAGTGTGGCGCCCAGTTGCAGGCCGGATTCGATTGCCAGGGCGCGTTTCATCACGACCGCGAAAATCACCGCCAACCCGGGACCGTACAAAACGATGAAGAGCCCGAGGGCACTGGGCGAAATCGCCTGCCGACGGGAGCGGGCCAGGATAAGTGCCAGGAATGCCGTCAATCCGAGCAGGCCCAGCGTGAGTTTGTGGCTGACGATGCCGTAGCGGTAATGCAGACGGGGGGTTACCAGGTCGCTATCGGGTTTGCCCTCCACTCGCAGCAGCGCCGGCCACCGGTCAGGCGGTACGCAATATGCCGCCACTTCGGCGACAACAAGTCCACCCTCCGGCGTGACGCTCTGGACGCGCAGGAACTGTGCATTGCGCATACCCACCACCGCTCGATAGGTTGCGAGTCCGGGGGCCTGCGGCGCAGCGAACTGCCACAGCTCCGACCAAGTCCGGCCATCGAGCGAAGTGAGAACATCATAGCCTTGCTCCGAAGCCCCTTGCACGATCAGTCCGCGCAATGCTACGGCGTCTTCGAACTCGAAGGTCAGGCTGGACCGACCGAGGCCGATAGCGACGACATCGCTACGCCAGCCATCGCCGTCCAACCCGGCAACATTGTCCGTCAACCGTTCGGCATTCAGCACTTCGGCCTCGACCGGCGTGCGACCAAGCAAGAGGTTTCCATCAAGGCAAGACCCGGCCGCTGCCGCCGAAAGCGGCGCAAGCAGCAGTGCGGCCGACACTCCTCGAATGAGGGTCCGAGGAACGGCGTATCGAGCTCGTTTGCTCCTGAGCAAGGACCGTCTCCCAGACTTGTCGGGCGTGGCAGATCAGGCAAGAAACTCTGATTGCCCGCGCCCATGAATGCGCACGTTAGCGGTCGACGGCCGCTCACTCGACCGCCGCATCACTCGCAGCCAAGGGGCGCGAACAGCATGGACCCGGTGCGGGTCGGACCTAACCTGCAGCGCCTTTGTTAATATTATATTTCACCTAGCTCTGTGCGGAGTCCCGGGCTTGGGAGGCAATCCCTCAGGACCGCGTCAGGCAGCTGACCATGTCGGCCGGCCCACTGATCAACGTGCGCGGCAGAGACGTCTTGGGGATCCAGGCCGTCGACGGCAACCCGGAGCGGAGCGTCAACGACAAGCCGTGCCATCTGTCGTTCTTCATCGGCGCCTTGGAGAACGTGGCGTCAAACGCGCCGAGGCGATCGCCCGGATCCACGGCGGCGCCCCGATCGTCGACCTGCTGGAAGGTTAGGCGCGAGATCCCTCAGGGGCACGGTTGGGACGTATAAATCATTGTCCGATCAGGTGCAGGACGACCTCACGCCGGTGCGGCGCCCTGCGGTGCTCGAAGAGGTAGATACCCTGCCAAGTGCCGAGCAGCATGCGCCCTGCGCCGACCGGGATGCTGAGCTGCGTCTGGGTCAGCGCACCCTTGATGTGGGCCGGCATGTCGTCCGGCCCCTCGGAATTGTGGCGGTAGAGCCGGGGATCTTCGGGCACGAGCTTTGCGAAGAAGCTTTCGATATCCCGCTGCACGTCCTGATCGGCGTTCTCTTGGATAAGGAGCGAGGCCGAGGTGTGCCGGACGAAGACGGTGAGGAGCCCATCGCGTATCGGCTGCCCGGACAGCCAGGCGGCGATCTCGCGGGTGACCTCGTAGAGACCCTGCCCCCGGGCGCTTACGGTGAGACGATGTTGGGCCTGCTTCATGATGTCCAGCTTGTTATCCAGGTGGCCGCGCCGTGACCGCCACCCCGTCGGAGACCCGGTCGCTGGGGTAGAGCACCACGCGCTCACCCTCCTCGAGGCCGTCCAGAACCTCCGCCGCGAGGCTGTTGCGGTGGCCGACGACGACGCGGCGCAAGCGTGCCCTCCCCTCGGTCACGACGAAGACCGCCCAGTCCTCCCCGTGGCGGAACAGCGCGCTTACCGGCACCTTGAGGGCGTCCTCGCTTTGCCAGACGACGATGTGGGCCTCCACCCGGTAGCCGTGCCCGAGCGACTGCCAGCGCGCGGGCGGATCAGTGAAGTCGATGATGACGTTGACGCGCTGCTCCTCGATGCCGAGCGCTGAGACCTTGGTGAACCCGGTGGGTTCTATGCGCCGGACGCGGCCCTTGACTGCGGCCTCCCCGCCCCACTCGTCGATCGCCACCTCGGCGCCCTCGCGGATCCGCACCGCGTCCCGCGACAGCAGGTCGACGACGACTTCCAGGTCCCGCGGATCGCCGATCTCGACCAGCGGCGCGCCGGCGGCGATGACCGCCTCGCTCTCCTGCACCAGCCTCAAGACGCAGCCGTCGACCGGCGCACGAACGCTGATGCAGCAGCCCTCATCGCTCCGGGCCGCCGCCTCGTTCCCCGGCTCGATCAACGACGCGCGGGCCGTCTCCAGATCGAAGCTCTTGACGCGCAAGGTCGCCTCGGCGGCGGCGACCGCCGCCTCGCTGGTCTTGAATTCGCGTTTGGCGTTGTCCAGCGTCTTCTGCGATATCGTGTCGCCCGAGGCCAGCTTGCGGGCCCGCGCCAGGTCGCTGCGGGCGAACTCGAGGTCGGCCTGGGCGCGGGTCAGCTGGGCCTCGGACAGTTGCAGGGCCGCCTCGGCGGCATGCACCGCCGCCTCGGCCTGGCGCTTGCCGCGCAGGTCGAGGAACGTCGGCGCGGTCGGCTGGATCGTCGCCAGCACCGTTTCGCCCGCCTTGACCGGATCGCCGACGTGGCGGTCGATGCGCAGCACCCGGCCGGCAACGGGCGCGGAGACGATGTAGACCTCCTTGACCCGCGTACGCCCCTCGTCGTCCACCGTGACCCGGAGCGCGCCGCGCGAGACGTCGGCCAGATCGGCCGGCACCGGCTGTGGCAGGAAGGCATAGACCAGGGCGCCCGCCACCAGGACCGCGACCGCCGTCAGGACCAGATTTCTTTTCCATGACCCATGCATCGTATTTCTACTCCCTGGTCTTCAGAACGGCGACGAGGTCCAGCCGGTCGACCCGACGCCGTACGACCAGGGCCGACAGAGCGCCCGCGACCAGCACCACCAGGACGGCACCGCCATAGGTCGACATTTCGATCACCAGCGGAATGCGGAACAGATCGGTGTCGAAGGACCATGCGAAGAACCAGGCGATCCCGTAGCCGATCAGGCAGCCCAGCGGCAAGGCCAGCAGGGTCAGCACCCCGAGCTCGCCGAGCAGGACGTACAGGGCCTCGAAACGCGTGAAGCCGAGCACACGCAGGGTGGCCAGCTCCCGGCCGTGCTCCGAGAGCGCGATGCGCGCGCTGTTGTACATGACCCCCATCGCGATCAAGCCACCGAAAACGACGTAGAAGGACATCATGATGTTCATGGTCTCCGCCATGGTCTCGCGGAAGGTCCGCAGCGCCACCGTCTGCAGGGCCACCCCGGCGACGACCGGGGTGTCCTTGAGCCTGCGGTAGAGCGCCTCGTCCTGGCGTGCATCGACCAGCAGGTGGGCGCCCGACACGACCGGTCCCTCGCGCATGAGCCGGTTGAGGGCCTGCCGGTCCATATAGGCGGGCGTCCCGATGTACTCCTCGACCAGCGCCGCCACGGGGATCCGGCGCAGGGGACGGCGGCCTTCAAGCACTTCCACCGTCAGGACGTCGCCGGGCGCCGCAGCGAGCAGCTCGGCCAGCTTGGTCGAGAGCACGAGGCCGTCCGGCGGAATCGCCGCCGGCCGCAGCCTTGCATCCAAGGCCCGCTGCAGGGCCGCGTCCGCCTCAAGCCCGGTGATCGCCACGCGCTCGCTGCGCGGGCCGTGGCGCAGGCGCACTGCCACGGCGCGGAAAGGCTCGACGGCCAGCACCCCGGGCAGGCGGCCGACCTCGTGGACGACGCGCTCGGCGCTCGGCTCGGTGAAGCTCACGGTGACGTCCTGGCGCTGGCCGTGGTGAAAGTAGATTTGGATCAGGTGCTCGACGGCGTCGAAGAAGAACAGCGTCGACACCAGGATTGCCACGCCCAGGGAGATCCCCAGGGTGGTCATGGCCGCGCGCAGCGGCCAACGGACGATGTGGCGCAGGATCATGCGCGTCGGTTGCCCGACCAGGCCGCGCGGCTCCAGCCGCTCGACGGCGGTGCGCCGGTAGACCGCCGGCGGAGCCGGCACCATGGCCTCGGCCGGCGGCAGCCGGGCCGCGCGCCACACCGCGTTGATCGTACCGAGCACCGCGGCAGCCAGCGTGACCAAGGCCGCCAGGGCGAAAACGTCGAAGCTGAGGCGGTAATGAAGGAAGGGAAAGCGAAATAAATCGGCGTACAGCTGGGTTAAGAGGCGGCCCAGGTAGGCGCCGCCGGCAAAGCCCAGGACCACGCCGAGACCCGCCACGATAAGCACGACCTTCAAATAGTGCCAACCAACGGCGGCATTGCCATATCCGAACGACTTCAGCAGGCCGATCTGCTGACGCTCCGTCGCCACGAGGCGGGTGACCACGATGTGGAGCAAGAAGGCGGCGACGCCGAGGAAGATCGGCGGCGCCACGCGGGCGGTCGCCACGAGTTGGTCCATCTCGCCCGAGAGATAGGCGTGCGAGACCTGGTCGGCGCGGTCGTAGGCGCCGGTGTTGCCGTAGGGATCCAGCAGGTCGTCCAGGCGCTCGATAATCTCGGCCTTCGACGCCGCAGGCAGGACCGACAGGCTGATGTCGTTGAAAGCGCCCTCGAGATCGAAGGCCGAGGCCAGCGCCGCGCGGCCGATCCACATGACGCCGAAGCGCCGCTTGTCGGGCACGAGGGCGCCGGGGCCGACGGCGTAGATGTACTCGGGAGAGAGCGCGATGCCCACGATCCGCAGCTTGCGCTTCTTGTCGTTGATCATGGCGAAGAAATGGTCGCCGGGCCTGAACCCGTGCGCCTCGGCGAAAGTCTCGTCGACCAGCACCTCGTCGGGCCGGTCCGGCGCGATCGCGCGGCCGCGCCGCAGCAGGATGTCGTTGAGCGCCGGCCGCCGGTGCTCCGGGATCGATACCAGCCGGCCGGTCGCCGGCTCCGCCATGCCGGGGACGTCGAGGGTGACGTCCGCCACGACCCGCGTCTCGGCCCACTTCACGCCGGGGATGCGGGCGATCCGCTCCGCCAGGTATTCGGGCGCCCGTTTGACGTGGGCGAAGACCTCGGCGAAGTGATAGCGCTCGTAGTAGGCCGCCTGCGTCTCCTCCAGCGAGCGCCTGGTGCCGAGCGCCATGACCAGGATCGCCACGCCGCAGCCCACGACCACCGCGATCGCCAGCACCTGCGTCTTGATCTTCCACAGGTCGCGCAGCAGCTTTCGGTTCAATGCTCGCATCGGCGGCCCTACCAGGCCAGCGCCCGCGCCGGGCTCTTGGTCGCGTTCTCGCGCACCCCTGCGATCCGGCCGTCGGCGAGCGAGATGACGCGGTCGGCCATCTCCGCGATCGCGGCGTTGTGGGTGATCATGGCCGTGGTCGTCCCGAGTTCGCGGTTTACCCGCTCGATCGCCTCGAGCACCAGCACCCCGGTCTTGCTGTCGAGCGCGCCCGTCGGCTCGTCGCACAGCAGGACTTCGGGCCGCTTGGCGATGGCGCGGGCGACGGCGACCCGCTGCTGCTCGCCGCCCGAAAGCTCCGCCGGAAAATGATCCAGGCGCTCGGCAAGCCCGACCAACGCCAAGGCCTCCTCCGGCGCTATGGGATCGCGCGCGATGTCGGTGATGAGCGCGACGTTCTCGCGCGCCGTGAGGCTCGGCACCAGGTTGTAGAACTGAAACACGAACCCGACGTTCTCGCGCCGATAGGCCGTGAGCGCGCGCTCGTCGAAGGCCGTCAGCTCGAGGTCATGGAAGAAGACCTGGCCGGCGGTCGGCAGGTCGAGCCCGCCCATGATGTTGACCAGGGTCGACTTGCCGCTCCCCGAGGGTCCGAGGAGCACCGCGAGCTCGCCCTCGAAGAGCTCCAGGTCCACGCCGCGCAGGGCATGCACGGCCACCTCGCCCTTGCCGTAGACCTTGGTCAGGGCGCGCGCGACGAAGGCGCGCCGGCGTTCGGGGCGGTCTGGCCCCGAGGCCGTGCCTTGGGGGCCGCGTGGCCGCTCGTTTGGGCTCCGGTCCTTGGACACTCCCGCTGACGCCATATTGGATCAACCTGTGCAGCCCGGCAGTCTATAGCCGGCGGCGGCGGCGAGGCCATGATCCAGATCAGATTCCCGAATCGACCGTCAAGCGCCGGCTTGACCCTCGCCGTTCTCGATTCGCCGTGGGCCGTTAGGCTTCAAGCCGCGTAGCAACCAATCCGATGCCTGCCTCGAGCGCCCTTAGATTGACGTCCGCGACTTCGCCCTTTTGAAAGGCCGAGATGGCCTTCGCGTAGGCATCCGTCGGGAACATCCCTGTATCCCGCAGCACCGCGGCCAGGGCCACGATGCCGATCGACAGGCGATCGATCTTCCGTGCCGTGCGGACGAAGGGCAGCCGGACGACCTTGGCGCGGGTTTCGGGAAGCTCGAGCGACTCCTCGGCATAGAGGGTGCAGGTCTCTGGAAGCTTTCCTATCCTTTGCCGGACCTTCTTGAGGGCCTCGTCCGAGACCACGACGAAGCAGTCGGGGGACTCGATCGCGGTGTATTCGATCGGCGTGGGGCTGACGTTGAGCTCGGTGACGGAGTGGCCCGTCATGACCGTTATCGGATAGTCGTCCTTTTGCGTCGCGGTCAGGCCGGCGAACATGGCGGCCTCCGCGAACAGCGTCGCGCTCGACCTGATCTTCTGCCCCGCGCTGCCGGCGATGACGATTCCGGTCCGTCTGCCGAGCGCGTTGGTGAATGCGGGTTCTACCTCGCGCCTTGGCCTTGCCGCCTTCTTGCCCGTCTCGTAGGCCTCCCGGTACCGGGCGCTGTACTCGGCCCGCGGCTTGTCGACGAGCAGTCCCAGCTCCAGGCCGCAGTTCTCGATCAACTCGTAGAGGTCCTTCTTCTTGAAGCTGTTCCGTGGCACGTAGTAGGCGGTGCAGAGCTCCCAGATGTCGAGCATCGCGAAGCCCGGCTGGCGTATGGCCTCGGCGATCCTGTCGGCTAGGTCCTTGTCGTACACCGTCCCCCGAGAGGCCCAGGCCGCGCCCGCGGCAATGGCCGTTCCGCAGATATCCATGGGACCTTCGACGTTGCCCCAGGGCGTGGTTGCCGTAAGCCCATCGGTCGGAGTCGTGACCGAATGCTGACCGCCGGTCATGCCGTAGTTGAAGTTGTTGCCTACGATCAGGGTGATGCCGATGTTGCGGCGGGCGACGTTCAGGAGATGCGTGCCGCCGATGCCGCACCCGCCGTCTCCCTTCAGGACGATCACGGTCAGGTCCGGCCTCGCCAGCTTCAGGCCGCAGCCGTAGGTGATCGATCGTCCGTGCAGGCCGTGAAACCCGTGTGTCACGAAGTAGCGGTCGGAGAGGCCGATACAGCCGATATCGGTCACGATCACGACCTTGTCCGGTGGCAGCTGCAACTGGACCAGCGCCTTGTCGATGGCCTTGATCAGCGGATCGTGCCCGCAGCCGGGACAGAACGGCAGCGGTCCGAGCTTGTCGGTCAAGTAGCTGGTATATGCGCTCGTACTCATGACAGGCCTCCCTGCTCCAGGATCTCCCCGGGGGAGATGAGTGTGGTATCCATCTTGTTCACGCCCACGACCTCCACGCCGGAGGGCGCCAGCCGCTCCACCTCGAGCCGGTACTGCCCCATGTTCATCTCGGGCACTATGACCTTCCTGACACCGGCCATCGCCCCGGCAATCGCCTTCGCGGGAACCGGAAAGAGTGTCTGGAGGACCAGGGCGGAGACCTTGACGCCCTTGGCCCGGGCCTGCCTCACGGCCACGTCGGCGGACCTGGAGGTGACGCCATAGCTGAGCACCAGGACCTCCGCGTCATCCTGAAGGTCCTCCCGCACCAAGGCAATTTC
This sequence comes from uncultured Kiloniellales bacterium, assembly GCA_947259625.1. Lineage (GTDB taxonomy): Bacteria > Pseudomonadota > Alphaproteobacteria > Kiloniellales > JAKSDN01 > CAMYKD01. Next base: position 10,173 of record CAMYMY010000129.1, read on the forward strand.
GTCCGCGGCCTCGTCCACCTTGGCCGTGTAGTGGTCGATCATCTCCTGGATCACGGCGGGGCTTGCCGTGAGGTAGGCGCCCTTGTCGTGGGTCGAGGTCGTGTAACGGGCGATCCGATCGCCGCCGAAGTCCGAAAACGCCGGCACGTCGCTTGCCGCCTCGAAGTCGTGCGGCAGGTAGTCCCGCGTGCCGTTGGGTCTCTTGCGCTCGACGAGCGGGGGCAGCGCGATCGCGTCGAGGTCGACGGATTCCCGCGTCATGCCGATCTCCTTGTTGGTCAGCAGGAAGACCGGCACGCGGTACTGCTCGGCG
>CAMYMY010000130.1 GCA_947259625.1 uncultured Kiloniellales bacterium
CAGCCCTACATTCAGCACCGCGGCGGCCCCAAGGGCTTCTTGAGGGTGCTGGACGAGCGCACGCTCGCCTTCGCCGGCAACAAGCAGTACATCAGCGCCGGCAACCTGTCCGAGAACGACCGGGCGCAGATCTTCCTGATGGACTACGCCAACCGGCAGCGCATCAAGATCTGGGGCCGGGCCCGGGTCGTCGAGGACGACCCGGCGCTGGTCGAGCGCCTCGCCGACCCGGCCTACAAAGGCCGGCCCGAACGCGCGATCGTGTTCGAGATCGCGGCCTGGGACGTCAACTGCCCGCAGCACATCACCCGGCGCTACACGGAGGCGGAGGTCGCCACGGCGATCGGGAAGCTGACCGCCCGGATCGCCGAGCTGGGGGCCGAGGTGGCGCGTCTCGGGGGTGCGGCAACCGGGCCGCGGGAGGACCCGGGCTGAGGCCGCGCCCCTGCCGCCGAAGCGGATTGAGAGACTCATGCGGTGCCGGGGCGTGCTAGGCTAGATGCCCGGCCAGGAACCGCAGGGTGCGGCCGTACGCGATGTGCGCGCTCTGCTTGTCGAAGTCGGCCCGCGCGTCGCAGTTGAAGCCGTGGCCGGACGGATAGGCGTGGACCTCCACCTCGGGGTGCAACTCGCAGATGTCGGCGACCTGTGCGGCGGGAATCATCGTGTCGCGTTCGCCGAAGTGCAGCAGAACCGGGCAGGCCGGCTTTTCCTGTCGGTGCGCGTGGATCTGGCCGCCGTAGTATCCGACCGCCGCCGCGATCTCCAGGCGGCAGGCCGCCAGCCAGGCCAGCGAACCGCCCCAGCAGAAGCCGATGACGCCGACCTTGCCGGCCTCGCGCGCGGCCTCCACCGCCGCGGCGACGTCCGCGATCGCCTTGTCCCAGGACAACGCGGCCCTGAGGTCCCGGCCCTCGGCCACGCCCGCTTCATCGTAGTCCAGCTCGATACCCGGCCGGACCCGGTCGAACAGCGCCGGGGCGACGGCGAGGAATCCGTCGCCGGCGTAGCCGTCGGCCACCGCGCGGATATGGTGGTTCACCCCGAAGATCTCCTGGCAGACGACCAGTCCGCCCTTAATTCGGCCCGCCGGACGCGCGACATAGGCGTCCAGCTCGTGGCCGTCGGCGGCGGCCAGTTTCAGCGTCTCTCCCATGGTGTCCCTCCCGGTCGCTTGCGGCTCGGTCAGGCAGTTTGTCACACATTGAACCGGAAATAGAAGACATCACCGTCCCGGATCACGTAATCGCGGCCCTCGACGCGCATTTTGCCGGCGTCCTTGGCACCCTGCTCGCCGCCGCAGGCGGCGAAGTCCCCGTAGGCGATGGTCTCGGCGCGGATGAAACCACGCTCGAAGTCGCTGTGGATCGCCCCGGCGGCCTCGGGCGCCCTGGCGCCGCGCCGGACCGTCCAGGCGTGGGCCTCCTTCGGGCCGATGGTGAAGAAGGTAATCAGGTCCAGGAGCGCGTAGCCGGCGCGGATGACGCGCGCCAGTCCGGTCTCCTCGAGGCCGAGCGTCTCCAGGAACTCGCGTTTCTCAACGGGGTCGGCGAGCTGGGCCACCTCGGCCTCGATGGCGGCCGAGACCACGACGAAGCCGGCGCCTTCGGCGTCCGCACGCTTCCGGACTTGCTCGGAGTAGGCGTTGCCGCTGGCCGCCGCTGCCTCCTCGACGTTGGCGGCATAGAGCACCGGCTTGGCGGTCAGCAGCTGGAATTGCCGGAACACCGGCCTCAGCTCGGCGGCCACCTGGACGCCCCGCGCCGGCCGGCCGGCTCTGAGCGCCTCGGCCACCGGCTCCAGCACGGCGAGCCGCGCCTTGGCTTCCTTGTCGCCGCCGCGTGCGCGCTTGATCGCACTCTCGATCTGCCGCTCGACGCTCTCCAGGTCGGCCAGCATGAGCTCGGTGTCGACCGTCTCGGCGTCGCGCAGCGGGTCGACCGGGCCGGCCACGTGGGTCGCCTCGCCCTCGAAGCAGCGCACTAGGTGGACGATGGCGTCGACTTCGCGGATGTTGGACAGGAACTTGTTGCCCAGGCCCTCGCCCCTGGACGCACCCGCGACCAGCCCGGCGATATCGACGAACTCCAGGAAGGTCGGCACGGTCTTGGCCGACTTGCCGAGCCGCGCCAGGACCTCCAGGCGCGGGTCGGGCACCGCGACCCGGCCCACGTTGGGCTCGATCGTGCAGAAAGGATAGTTGGCCGCTTCCGCCGCGGCGGTCTCGGTCAGTGCGTTGAACAGGGTCGATTTGCCGACGTTGGGCAGGCCGACAATGCCGCAGTTGAAACCCATGGTCAGGCCTCGTCCGGCTTGCTCGGCTCGGAGACGGGCTCGGGATCGGGCTTGGGCGGCGGTTTGGGGCGGGGCGGCACCAGGGCCTGGTTGACCTTGGACATGAAGGCGAGCTCGTCCCCGGCCAGCAGGATCGGAAGCTCGGCGGCCACTGCGTCGAGCAGCTTGTCGAGCCAGGCGTCGTCGGCCTTGGCGAAGTCGTGCAGCACGTGGTCGTGGACCAGGTCCTTGTCGCCCGGGTGGCCGACGCCCAGGCGCACCCGCCAGTAGTCGCGCCCGATATGGCCGTCGATCGAGCGCAGGCCGTTGTGCCCGCCGGGGCCGCCGCCCTGCTTGACCTTCACCTTGCCGGGCTTGATGTCGATTTCGTCGTGCAGCACGATCACCTGCTCGGGGTGGAGCTTGTAGAACCTCAACGCCTCGCCGACCGCCCGGCCGGACTCGTTCATGTAGGTCTGCGGCTCCAGGGCGAGCAGCTTCTCGCCGCCGATCCGGCCCTCGGCGACCCGGCCCTGGAAGCGCGTGCGCCAGGGACCAAAGGCATGGCGGCGGACGATCTCGTCCACCGCCATGAAGCCGATGTTGTGCCGGTTGCGCGCATAGCGCGGGCCCGGGTTGCCCAGGCCGACGACGAGCAGCATGGTCCTCTCCGAGGGTGACCGCGCCAGGCCCTAGTCCTCGGCCTTCTTCTCCTCGGCTCCCTCGCTGGGCGCGCCTTCGACGGCCTCGGGGACCTCGCCCTCTGGAACCTCGCCCTCCGGAACCTCGCCCTCGGCCGCTTCGGCGGCTTCGGCGGCTTCCTCGCGGACCACGCTCGGCGCGGCAATGGTGGCGATGGTGAAGTCGCGGTCGGTGATGGTCGGCTCGACGCCGTCCGGCAGGGTGACCTCGCTGATGTGCGCCGAATCGCCGATGTCCCGGCCGGTCAGGTCGATTTCGACCTGCGGCGGGATGGCGTCGGCCTGGCAGGACAGTTCGATCTCGTAGCGCACCACGTTGAGCACGCCGCCGCGCTTGAGGCCGGGTGACTCCTCTTCGTTGAGGAACACCACGGGCACCATGACGTTGAGCCGGGTGTCCCGGCTGACCCGCAGGAAATCCACGTGGATCGGCCGGTCGGACACCGGGTGAAGCTGCAGATCGCGGGGCAGGACCCGCTCGCTGCCGCCGCCGACCTGGACGTCGAACAGCGTGCCGAAAAAGCCGCCGCCGCTGATCTCGCGGCGCAGGTCCCCGGGGTCGAGGGTGATCATGACCGGGTCCTTCTTGGCGCCATAGATGACGCCCGGCACGCGCCCGGCACGGCGCGCGGCGCGGGCGGCCCCCTTTCCGGCCCGCTCCCTCGGCTCCGCCGAAAGCTTGTTGATCTCGCTCATCTGCTCTCTCCTCGATAAAGTCGCGAGCGGTGGGACCTCTTCCCGCCGCCCTACTCGACCGACCCGGCCTCCAGGGGTGCCGGCGCCGGCTGCCGCCCGATCGGGGCGGCTAATCGAACAGGCTCGAAACCGAACGCTCGTCGCTGATCCGGCTCATGGCCTCGCCCAGCAGGGGCGCGATCGTGATCTGGCGCGTGTTCTGCGCCACGCGCACGGCTTCGGTCGCCTGGATGCTGTCGGTCATGATCAACTCCTCGAGCGGAGATGCGGTGACGCGGGCGACCGCGCCGCCGGACAGCACCCCGTGTGTTACATAGGCGGAAACCGACTTGGCGCCGGCCTCCATCAGGGCCACGGCCGCGTTGCACAGCGTGCCGGCCGAGTCCACGATGTCGTCGACCAGAAGGCAACGCTGGCCCTTGACGTCGCCGATGATGTGCATGACCTCGGAGACGCCGGCCCGTTCGCGGCGCTTATCGATGATTGCGAGGTCCGCGTCAAGCCGCTTGGCGATGGCGCGGGCCCGGTACACGCCGCCCACGTCGGGCGACACGATAGTCAGGTCCTGCCCGTCGTAGCGCTCCTGAATGTCCTTGGTAAACACCGGCGCGGCGTAGAGGTTGTCGGTCGGGATGTCGAAAAACCCCTGGATCTGCCCGGCGTGCAGATCGAGCGTGACCACACGGTCCGCGCCGGCCGAGGTAATCAGGTTGGCCACCAGCTTGGCCGAGATCGGCGTGCGCGGCCCGGATTTGCGATCCTGGCGGGCATAGCCGTAGTAGGGGATCACGGCCGTGGTGCGCCGCGCCGAGCCGCGCTTTAGCGCATCGAAGGCGACCAGCAATTCCATCAGGTTGTCGTTCGCCGGATAGGAGGTCGACTGGATGACGAAGACGTCCTCGCCGCGAACGTTCTCGTGGATCTCGACGAAGACCTCCATGTCCGAGAAGCGCCGGACACTGGCCTTGGTCAGCGGCAGGTTCAGGTATGCCGAAATCGCTTCGGCGAGCGGCCGATTGCTGTTACCGGTCAGGATCTTCATGCCAAGGTTCCCAGCGCGGCCCCTGCTCCGCCCCGATCATCCGGGTTTCTTGCCATATCCCGGCCGGGTCGGGCGGGAATGTATCAACGCCTCTCCGGTCTGTAAATGTCCTTGGCGGCTGTTTGCGAGGAGTTCCTGCGCGACGCTCAGGCCCGCCTGTCGAGCTGCTCGACCAGGGCGCGAATGCCTTGGACGGCGCCCTGGGCGATGCCGTGGGCCGCCGGTCCCCAGGGACCGTCGAGGCTGCCGGCGGGTATGCGGTTCTGCTGGTCGATCCGACCCAGTTCCAACCCGTCGCCGGCCCGCGTGACGGTCCAGGTGATGCGGACCTCCTGCAAGTGTTCGCGTGGCGGACCCAGGCTGACGGTGCAAGCGACCAGCAGGTCGCCGCCGCCGGCCCGATCCGCCAGCGGCAGCCGTGCGGCATCGAGCTCGTGCTTGAGCGCCCGGGCCAGGCTGAGCGCGCCGTCGCCGGGCAGGTTCCGCAGCGGCAGGATGACCAGCCGCGCGCGCGCCAGGCCGGCCGGACCCGGGCCCTCGACCGCCGGACCCTGAACCAGGGCCGCGATCGCGTCGGCGGCCCGGTCCATCACCCGATCGAGGGTCTCAGGGTCGCCCGCCTGCCAGGCTCCGGCACTGAGTTCGCTGCGCTGCGCGGTTCGGCCGATTCGGGCGCCGGCGGCATCGGCGAGCTCCCAGGAGAGCAGGACTTCGTCCCGTCCGCCCGGCAGTCGCTGCACCGTGGCCCAGCCGCGCAGGATCTGTCCCGTCCCGTTCGCATCCCGCGTCGAGGCCGCGAGGTTGCGCGCGCGCAGCGCCGCTGCAAGGGACTCGGCCGCCGCCGCCGGATTGCCCGGCGCATCGCGGCCGACCGGTCGCACCAGGATGCCGCTACGATCGGCCAAGTAGAGCAGGTCGTTGCTGGACTTGTCTACGGGCTGAAAGGGGCGCGGCAATTGTCCGCAGGCGGCGGCAAGCGAGAGGCAGAGCAGAACGGCGGCCAGACGCGGCGCCCTGTCCGGGGCGTTGCGCGCGGGGCTGTCGGTCCTCGGCCGTGCGTGGGGCGGATTCACCATGCTATCCGGGCGCTCCCGTTGTCCCGGCCTCGTCACACGGTAATCAGGTCGAGCGGCTTGGCCGACAGGGGTTCGGCGCCGCGCTCGGTGATCAGGCTGGTCCGCCCCAGGGTCATGGCTAGGTTCCGCTCGCTGTCGAAGATGATCATGTGACAGAAGAACACCATGCCCGGGACGGCCGCCTCCGGGTTGCCGTGATAGAGCATCGGCCAGTCCATCCAGTTGGGCGAGAAGGTGGTGCCGAGCGAATAGCCGCAGGCGTTGAGGCGGTGCGCCTGATAGCCGGCCTTGTCCAGGACCCGCGCGTGGGCGTCGAAGGCCTCGCCGACCGGGCGCCCCGGCTGCAGCGCGGCCTCGACCGCCAAGAGCGCTTCGACCGCCACGCCATGCATCTCGATTTGGCGTTCGGGCGGCCGGCCGACAGGGATGGTGCGCATCATGGCCGCGTGGTAGTGGCGGTAGGCGCCGGCCCATTCGAGCGTGAGCTGGTCCTGGGGGTCGAGCCGGCGGCGGCCGCTGTAGTAACGGCACAGCAGGGCGCCCGGTCCCGAGCCGATGATGAACTCGTTGCCGGGGTAATCCCCGCCGCCCTTGAAGACCGCGCCTTGCATGGCGGCCAGGATGTCGCCCTCGAAGGCGCCCGGCGCGGCTAGGTCGATAGCCTCCTCGAGCGCGGTATCGGCGAGCTCGGCGGCGCGCCGGACATAGGCGACCTCGGCGTCGCTCTTGACCGCCCTGAGCCGGCTGACCAGCTCGGAGGCATCGTTCAGCTCCCCAATCCCCTCGAGGGCGGTCTCCAGGCGCTTGCCGTTGCGCGCCGTCAACCCAGAGGCCTCGTACTCCACCCCCAGGCGCTTGCCGCGGCAGCCCAGACCCAGAAGGGTGTCGCGCAGCTCGAGGGCCGGATCGGCATCGGGGGCGTCGATCCAGATGCGGATGTCCTCGATCACCGAGGTCTCGCGGGCCTGGCGCAGGTCCGGCGCGCGGGTCAGCAGCAGCAGGCGCCCGTCGGCCCCCAGGTAGAGGCACTGGAAGAAGACATAGCCGAAGGTGTCATAGCCGGTCAGGTAATACATCGACTCCTGGCGGAACATCAAAAGGCCGTCGAGCTCCGCCTGTGCCATGAGCGCACAGGCGCGGCTGCGCCGCTCGGCCAGTTCCTCGCGCGAGAAATGAAGCGTCATGGCCCTCAGGGCTCCAAAAAGATGGCGGAGAGGCCGCGCCCATAATCGGATTCACCGCGTTGACGGCTGCGGCGGTAGCTGAAGAACCGGTCGGGTTCGCGGCAGGTGTCGCAGGGCAGGCACTGCACGCCGACGAGCCCCATGCGGGCCAAGCGCCGCGCCACATAGCCCTTGAGATCGAACAGGAAATGGCCCTCGCGCCGGGCCGGGCAGAAGAGATCGCCGCTGTCTTCGGACTGCTCGAGCAGCGGACCGGGAAATTCGGGCCCCACCTCGTAGGAGCGCTGGGCGATGGCCGGCCCGACACCGGCGGCGATCGTGCCGCGCTTCGCGCCCAGCTCCTCCATCGCCTCGACCACCGCCTCGAGCACGCCGCCGAGCGCCCCGCGCCAGCCGGCGTGCGCGGCGCCGACGACCCGCGCCTTGGAATCGGCCAGCAGGACCGGGGCGCAATCGGCCGTCAGCACGCCGAGCGCCAAGCCCGGGACGCGGGTCACCAGGGCATCCGCCTGCGGCGCCTCGCCGGGGGGCCAGGGGTCTTCGACCACGGCGACCCGCGCGGAGTGCACTTGATAGGCGGTGACCAGGCGGTCGGGCTCCAGGCCGATTCGGGCCATGGCCCGGGCCCGGTTCTCGCCGACCCTGCCCTTGTCGTCGCCCGACCCGTAGCCGCAATTGAGCGACTCGTACAGGCCTTCGCTGACCCCGCCGTGGCGGGTGAAGAAGGCGTGGCGAATGCGCGGCAGATCGTTGAGGGGACCAATAGTGAGCATGGCAGGGATTCTAAACCGAGTGGAACGGGCTGTGTAGTCTCTGGATGATCAGGCGAAGCCGGCGAGCGGCCCGAGGGCCGGATGGGCCAGCGCCAGGGCCTTGAACAGGCTGCCCATCTGGTCGGCATCGGTGAGACGACGTTCCGCCGCCGTGATATCCCGCGCCTGGGTCGGCGTGGCGTCGCGCAGCAGGGCCTTGGCGCGGGCCTCGAGACCCAGGCGCCGAAGGAACGTACCCTGGGCCACCGGGCCTTGGGCCCGGGCGCCGGCCTCTCCCGCGGCGCGGGCGAGCGCGGCAAAGTCGACGTGCGCGGTCAGGTCCGCGCTGCCTGGCTCCGCCAGAACGGCGTGGGCCGCGTGACGCCGGACCGCCTGCAGGCTGGCGCCGACCCCGCTTTCGGCACGGCCGTAGTCGATGATCAGCGCCGCGCCGCCCTGCACGCCGACCCGCCGGCCGAGTTCCGTGGCGATGCCGAGCGCGGCCGGCGAGACTTCGGCCAGGCTTCCGGGCGGCGCGGTCTTCAGCGCCTCCGGCAGCAGGACGGCGCCCGCCGGCGACGGCGGTGACAGGCCGAAGGCCAACTCGCCGGCGTCATCGAGCACGACCATCCGCTCGCACCAGCCCTGCCCGGTGCGTTCGAACTGGCGCACCGGCAGGGCGTCGAAGAATTCGTTGGCGACAAGCAGCAGGGGGCCGTCGGGCAACCCGGCAATCCCGTCGTGCCACGCCGCCCGGTAGTCCCGAAGCGCCTCGCGCTGGCGCGCGCGCAGGCCGGGGCTGACCTCGACCAGGTGTAGCTCCGCGGCGGCGGGAAAGCCGGGCACGAGCCCTGCGGCGCGCAGGGCGTCGGCCATCAGGGTGCCCCGGCCGGGGCCGAGCTCGACCAGCAGGATCCGCTCGTGCGCGCCCATGCGCTGCGCCGGTCATGTAGTAGCCGTGCTTCGGATCGGTCAGCACCTGGGCCATGTAGTCGGCCACGGTGATCGCCCCCTGAGCGGCAATCTGCCGGGCGATCCGCTCGGCCAGCGGCGTCATGGCGTCACGAGGAGCCGTGCCCGGCCTTGCCCCCGCTCCACAGGGACCAGAGCACGAAGCCCAGGCCGGCGAGTAGCATGGGCAGCGTGAGCCACTGCCCCATGGTCGTGCCGCCGAGGACGAACCCGAGGTGCTCGTCCGGTTGCCGGAACAGCTCGACGAACAGGCGCGACAGGCCGTAGCCGGCCAGGAAGATGCCGGTCATCAGGCCGCTGCGGCTAAGGGCCCCTAGGCGGACCAACACATAGAGCAGGACAAACAGCACCAACCCCTCGAGACCGGCCTCGTACAGCTGGCTCGGATGGCGCGGCAGCTGGTCGCGGTCGCCCGGAAAGATCATGGCCCAGGGCACGTCGCTCGCCCGGCCGTAGAGCTCGCCGTTGATGAAGTTGGCGACACGCCCGAGGAACAGGCCGATCGGTGCGGCCGCCGAAACGATGTCGGCCAGCGCAAGCAACGGGATCCCGCGTCGCCAGGCGAAGGCCACCTCGGCGACCACCACGCCGAGCAGGCCGCCGTGGAAGCTCATGCCGCCCTGCCAGACCATGAGTATCTCCAGGGGGTTGGCCAGGTAGTATGCCGGCTTGTAGAACATCACATAGCCGAACCGCCCGCCGAGGATGACGCCCAGGGTCGCCCAGAGCAGGAAGTCGTCGAAGGCCTCGGGCGTGATCTGCGCAGGAGAGCGGCCGGTCAGGCGGCGGCAGTAGCGCCAGCCGAGCACCAGCCCGACGATGTAGGCGAGCGAGTACCAGCGTATGGCGAAGGGCCCGAGTTCGAAGATTACCGGATCTATGTCCGGGAAGGGAATCGTCAGGATCATCTGTAGGGGTCGTCGCTTTCGAGGTAGTCGTGCAGATAGTAGGCCACGCCCGCTTCCAGGCTCGTGAAGGGACGCTTGTAGCCGGCGGCGGCCAGGCGATCCATCTTGGCCTCGGTGAAGTATTGGTACCTGTCGCGGATCGCTTCGGGCGTGGGAACGTACTCGATGCTTTCCGGCTTTTCCATGGCGGTGAAGAGCGCCCGGGCCAGCTCGGCGAAGCTGCGTGCCCGGCCGGTCCCGAGGTTGAACAAGCCGGTGACTTCCGGGTTTTCGAGCAGCCAGAGCAACACGTCGACGCAGTCGCCGACCCACACGAAATCGCGTTGCTGGCCGCCGTCGGGGACCTCCGGACGGTGCGATTGGAACAGCCGCGCCGTACCGCTCTCGGCGATCTGCCGGAAAAGGTGCCGGGCCACGCTGGCCTGGGCCCCCTTGTGGTACTCGTTCGGTCCGTAGACGTTGAAGAACTTGAGGCCGGCCCATTGCGGCGGACGCGGCGCCTCGCCGACCAGCCGGCGGGCCACCCAGCGGTCGAACAGAAGCTTGCTCCAGCCGTAGGCGTTGAGCGGCCGCAGGCGCGCCAGATAAGCGGCCGACATGTCGTCGTCGAAACCCGCCGCGCCATCGCCGTAGGTCGCCGCCGAGGAGGCGTAGAGGAACGGCTTTCGCTCGCCGGCGCACCAGTCCCAAAGCGCCTGCGGCAGCTTGAAATTGTTCTCGACGAGCAGGTCGCCGTCCATGGCCGTGGTCTCGGAGGTCGCGCCCAGGTGCACTACCGCGTCCAGGACCGCGCCCCAGGCCTCTAGATAACCGGTCAGTTGGTCCGGCGCGATGAAGTCCTCGAGCTCGTGCTTGGCCAGGTTGCGCCACTTTTCGCCCGAGTCCAGGCGGTCGCAGACGACGACCCGCTCGCCGCGCTCGACCAGCGCCGCGACCAGGTTGGAGCCGATGAATCCGGCGCCGCCGGTAACCAGGATCAT
>CAMYMY010000131.1:0-7281 GCA_947259625.1 uncultured Kiloniellales bacterium
GATGCCTTGCGCATCGGGCAAGCACCGCAACGCACCCGGCGGCCCGATACGCGCCACCGAAGGCCGGGCGATTCTGACCGCCGGCCGCGTTGCGCACTGCTTGTTGTGCGAACACAACGGCGCAGCACGCGCCTTGCCGGCGGTCAAAATCGCTCCGGTGAAAGGGGTCATTATCTCCGCTCCTCGGTACTAGAACCGTTCCGCCAGCCAGATGGCGGTGCGGGAGCCGGCCTTGATGAGCCCGGCCAGCAGGGGATAGCCGGGCGTCTGTTCCGCCTCGTGCTCGAGCCCGGTGTCGCGGTGCTCTGCCTCGGTGGCGCGGAACTCCTCGATGGTCTCCTTCAACGCCGCCTCGTCCGGGCCCAGCTGCTCGGCCTGGCGGGCGTAGTGCTCGTCGATCACCTCCTCGACCGCCACGGTGCAGGCCATGGCCGCGCGCTCGCCCATCAGCGCGGTGGCCGCGCCCAGGGCGAACCCGGCGACGTGCCAGAACGGCTGCAGCAGGGACGGGCGGACCCGGCGGTCGGCCACCAGGGCATCGAAGGTCTCGAGGTGGAGAAGCTCCTCTTCGTACATGTGACGGACGACCTTGGCGCTCGGGCTGTCGCCCAGGACCGCCAGCTGGCCCTCGTAGATCCGCCGGGCGCCGTACTCGCCGGCCTGGTCGACACGGATCATACGCGCGACCAGGGCCTCGCGGTCCGGATCGCCGGGCAGGCGCGGCTCGCCGGTCGGCTCGTGCCGGGCCCCGGTCTCCGCCTCGGTGTCGCGCTTGGCAGTCATGCCGCCGGCTCTTTCGTCATCCGGCTCGCCGCCCAGAGGCTCCAGGAGCCCAGGACAAGCGAGAGAAGCAGATTGTAGCCGGCGAGCGACAGGCCGAACAACGACCAGCTCACCTGGTCGCAGGGGACGAAGTCGGTGGCCAGGAGCTGCTCGCGCAGCTGCTCGATCGGCAGGGTCATGTCGAGCTCCGGCGCGTGGCACCCGGCGGTCCCGCGCCACCAGTGCTGCTCTACGCCGACATGGAACATGGCGATGGCCGCGCCGGTCAGGAAGGCGAGGCCGGCGAGCGCCACCAGCAGGCGCCGCGCCCCGGGATTCCCGCCGAACAGCACGCCGGCCAGCCCGAAGGCGCCCGCCGCGCCGCAGGCGTAGCGCTGATAGTAGCAGAGGATGCAGGGCTTGATGCCGCCCCAGACCTCGCTGGAATAGGCCGAGCCGAGTATGCTCAGGCTGACCAGCAGGATCAGCAGGGGCACCAGACGCGGATGATCGATCACTTTCTGCATGGCGATTCCAGATATAGGGCGCAAGGGCTCGGGCGGCTAGAAGAGATAGCGGATCGCCAGGAACCCGCCGAACAGGAGGACGAAGAACAGCGTGGCCAGCAGCGGCAGGTTGGCCTCGATGAACCGGCGCACCGGCGGGCCGAAGTACCAGAGCAGCGCCGCCAGGAGAAAGAAGCGCGCGCCCCGCGAGACCAGCGAGGCGAGCATGAACACGGCGAGGTTCAGCCCCGTGACCCCGCTGGCTATCGTGATCACCTTGTAGGGGAAGGGCGTGAAGCCGGCGCCGGCGACGATCCAGGCGCCCCAGTCGTTGTAGGCGCCGCGAAACTCCTCGAACTTGGCGCCGTAGCCGTAGAACTCCAGCACCGGCCGGCCGACCGTCTCGTAGAGCCCGGCGCCGATCGCGTAACCCAGTAGCCCGCCCAGGACCGAGGCCGCGGTGGCGACCGCGGCGATGCGCCAGGCCCGGGGCCGGGCGGCCAGGACCATGGGAATGATCAGGATGTCCGGCGGGATCGGGAACAGCGAGCTCTCGATGAAGGCGACCAGCGCCAGGGCCGGGAGCGCATGGCGGTGGCCGGCCAGGCCCATGGTCCAGTCGTAGAGTCCGCGCAGCACGCGTGAATTTCCCCTTCCAGGTCTCGGGATGCGCCCCTTTAGCAGTCCGGGCGCGACACGGCAACGGCGCGAGGGCCACGGCCCCGTTTCGGCGCGGCAAAATTCTGCTAGTCTACCGGACCTAGGCGGACTATAGCTGCCGCTGCAGAAAGGATGCTGGTATGACCGACCGCGCGGCGGTTCTCTTTGTCAACGAGGCCTTCTACGAAGCCTTCCGCGCCTGCGACATGGAGACCATGGACCATCTCTGGTCGCGCGAGGCGCCGGTTGCCTGCATCCATCCGGGCTGGCGGGCCTTGACCACGCGCGCCGAAGTGATGGACAGCTGGCGCGACATCCTGTCCAGCGAGGGCGTGCCGGACGTGGCCTGCCGCGGCGCCCAGGCCTTCTTGACCGGCGAGACGGCCTACGTAATCTGCTACGAGGTGATCGGCGGCGGGGTCCTGGTCGCGACCAATATCTACCGCAAGGAACAGGGATCCTGGCGGTTGATCCACCATCAGGCCGGTCCCTGTGACCTGCCCACCGAGGCGCTCCAGGACGAGGACGAGTTCGAGGAAGGCGCGATTCAGTAAGGAGCGGCGCTCCTGCGTCCCCCTCCCCAAAGTTCCCAGCGCTCTAACCGGCGGCTGAAAAAGTCTGCGGCGGCCCGTTGCCCTCGTCCTTCGACAAGCTCAGGATGAGGTCAACTCCTTGAAACCGCTCGCCCTCACTCTGAGCTTCCTCGTCCCGAACCCCCTCATCCCGAGCCTGTCGAGGGACGAGGGACGAAGTGCGAGAGTGAGCATTCGCACCATTTCAGCAAACTGCTAGTGGTTTAGCCGCCGGCCTTGCTGCCGCCCGCGCAGGGCGGGCTGTCCAGGGTCCGGCCGCCGCGCGCGGTCCATTCGGCCCCGGTCAGGGTCTCCAGCGAGAGCGCGTGGATGATGTCCTCCTTCAACTCCCGTTCCAGGACGGCGTTGACGGCCTGGTGGCGCTGGACCAGCCGCTTGCCTTCGAAGCGGTCGGAGACGACCACGACCTTGAAATGGGATTCCGAGCCGGGCGGCACGCTGTGCTTATGGCTCTCGTTGATCACCTCGAGGTGCAACGGCTCCAGATCCGCGGTGATCTTCGCCGTGATATTCTCCTGGACCTTCACGCTACTTGGCTCCTGCCGAAAATTGTTCCTGCCGGTCACTCTTAGGTGGCGTCGAAACGGCCCGAGACAAGACCCGGCCCGGGGCGCCGTCAAGCTGTTGCCAAGCGGGCGCTCTTGTCTATTATGCGGCCACCCTAAGATCGAGGATGGTGCCAGGCCGGCGTGGCGGAACTGGTAGACGCGCGTGACTCAAAATCACGTTCCCTCTGGGAGTGGGGGTTCGAGTCCCTCCGCCGGCACCAATTGATCCCAGCGCCCCTGAACAATTTCGGGAAGGCCACGATATGCACCTCCTGACGGAGCTGGAACAGCGCGTCGAAAGCGAGGAGAGCCTGTTCCGGGCGCAGCTTCTGCGCGAGGACATCGCCCGGTTGCGCCGGCTCGAGTCCCTGGCGCGCGAGCACGCGGACCTCGAGAGCTTCGCCAAGGCGGGCCTTTATATCGGCTGGACCCAGGGCGATTTCCGGACCCACGAGCTGAAGGAGCCGATCGAGGCGCTGCTGGCCGCTCTCTACGCCTATGAGACCGGCGGCCGCGGCGACGAACAGGACCGGGCCCTGCGCGCCGCCTGGGAGGCCTTCGACCGCCAGCGCATGGAAAAGCTGCTGGGCTGCCTCTAGCCCACGATCTTATACCGGCGAGCCCATGACTGGACTCGCCTGTTGCCCCTCAAGCGCCGGGCGCAGACATCCGTCTGCTTGGCTTTCCTCGCTTCGCTGTGGGCGCGCGGTCGGCTTGCTGGTATTAGAGGCCCGGGGCGCTTTTAGCCCTTGTCATCGTCCCCCGGCCTTGGCACATTACGTATTCATATTTTTGTAAGTGTTGCCGTCCGGCGATAGACGGCCGCGCCCTGGAAGCCCGCCACAGAAGCGCGCGAGCCGGGGACATCGGGAGACGAGCTTCATGGAGGACTTCCCGCTGGGCGCGCTGGTCGCGCTGCTCGGTTTCGGTCTTGGTCTGGTTTTCGGCGCGACGGCCCAGCGGACCAATTTCTGCACCATGGGCGCCATATCGGACATGGTGTTGATCGGCGACCTGAACCGCTTCCGCGCCTGGATGCTGACCATTGCCGTGGCGGTGCTGGGCAGCCAGGGGCTGCAGCTGTTCGAGGCGCTCGACCTCGGCGGGTCGATCTATCTCATGCCGGCTCTCGGCTGGGCCGGGGCGATCCTCGGCGGGCTGATGTTCGGCTTCGGCATGACGCAGGCCGGCGGCTGCGGGAACAAGACCCTGGTGCGCCTCGGCGCGGGAAACCTGAAGTCGCTGGTCGTGGCGCTCGTGCTCGGGATCTTCGCCTACATGACCCTGCGCGGCCTTATCGGCCCGGCGCGGGTGCAGCTCGACGCGATGACCAGCCTCAACCTGGCGGCGGCCGGCTTCGCGACGCAAGGCCTGCCGGACCTGCTCGCCGGCGCCACGGGGCTCTCCCTCGACGTCCTGCGCTGGGTGGTGGCGCTGGCCGCGGCCGGGGGACTATTGTGGTTTTGTTTCAAGAGCGCGGCGTTCCGCGCCTCGCCTCGCAACATCGCCGCCGGCCTGATCATCGGCGCGCTGATCCCGCTGGGCTGGTTCGTCACCGGCGTGGTCGGCTTCGACGAGTTCGAGCCGACGCCGCTCGCCTCCTTCACCTTCGTCGCCCCGACCGCTGAGGGCCTGATCTACCTGATGACCTATACGGGCGCGACGATCAATTTCGGCATCGCGGCGGTCGGCGGGGTCATCGCGGGCTCGTTCCTCATGGCCCTGGCGACCCGCAGCTTCCAGGTCGAGGGCTTCACCGACACAAACGACATGGTCCGCCATGTCGTCGGCGGCGCCCTCATGGGCACGGGCGGCGTCCTGGCGATGGGCTGCACGATCGGTCAGGGCATCACCGGGATGTCGACCCTGGCGCTCGGCTCGCTGATCGCGCTGCTGTCGATCATCGCCGGCGGGGTCTACGGCATGAAGTATCTGGAGGAGGGCAGCTTCGGCGGCGCCTTCCGGGCGATCCTCGCGCGCGGCTGACCCGGCGCGGGGGCCGTCCGGCGCTTGCGCGTCAGGCTGTTTTCCTGATCAACAGGTGGATCACGCCGCCGTCTTCGCTGTGCTCGACCAACTCATGCCCGGTCGTGCGGGCGAAGGACTGGAAGTTCGAGAGCGCGCTGGGGTCGGTGGCCAGGATCTCGAGCGTCTGGCCGGGTTCGAGGGAATCCAGCTGGGTCCTGGCCCACATCACGGGCATGGGACAATTGACCCCCTTGATGTTCAGGATCTGAGTCGCGCCGGTCTTCTTCATCTCACGCATTCCCCGCTCGCGACCTCTCCCGGTTGCCGGTCAGCTTCCGCGGCCCTTTCCTGTTGGCGCCCCCGCGTAGGACGCGGCGTCCGCGGCCGGCCGACGAGGATGTAGCTCGTCAGGCTTGCGACAAAATAGACCGTAGAGCGTGTCCATCATCGCAAGGGCCTCGGGGCTCGCCACCGAGTAGTTCACCGTCGTCGCCGAGCGACGTGTCTCGACCAGCCCGTCACGGCGCAGTATGGCCAGGTGCTGCGAGAGCGCCGACTGGCTCAGGCCGATCTCCTCCCGCAAGACCCCGACGGATTTTTCGCCCTCCGCCAAATGGCACAGGATCAGCAAGCGCTGCTTGTTGGCCATCGCCTTGAGAAGCGTGCTCGCGCGGGAGGCGTTATCTCGCAGTTCAGACAGTTCGCTCATGGCTTCCGCCTGGTGTTTCCCGGAAGGGGCCGTCCTAGCCCGCAATGTTTCCATCCTGGAGGGTTCCCTTTTCCTAAGCGCAGCCGTCGAATCCGTCGGCCGCCATCTTGGCCTCGTACTTGTCGGCGACCTCGGCGCCCGGGATCAACGCGGCCTTGACGCCGTCCCAGTCCTCGGGCTTGAGGACGACCAGCCAGCCGGCATCGTAAGGATCGTCGTTGGCGGCACCGGGGTTCTTGGTCAGCTCTTCGTTGACCTCGACCACTTCCCCGGCCGCGGCGGACTTCGCCGGACCGACCCACTTGCCGGACTCGACCGTGGCGCAGGACTTGCCCGCCTTCACGCTGCGCCCGACCTTTTTCGGTGTGAACGCCACCAAGCGGCCGGCCATGGCCGTGGCAACGGTGGTCATGCCGATCCGCACGTTGCCGTCGCCGGCCTCCTTGAACCAGATGTGGTTCTCCACGTCGTAAAGCAACTCGTCGGGCAGGTGGCATCCGCGTACAACGGGCATCGGTCCTCTCCTCGTTCCAGCAACGACCTCCCCGCTCTTATCCCTCAACTCATATTGGCATGCAACGGCCTCGAAGAGCAGCAAAACTCGCCCAGCTGTTCGACCTCCATCTTGCCGCTCACGAAGAGGTACAGATGGTTCGCCACCAGGGCGGCCATGGCCAGGCGGGCGGCCGTGTCCGGGTGGCCGGGGTCCATCGCGATGAGATTGTGGTGATAGACCAGTTCGCGGCAGGTCTCGCGGCAGGCGTTGAAGCTGGGCTCGCCCTTGGCGCCCTGACGGTGCAGGGCGAGCAGTCGGAATCCCTCGCGGCGGGCGGCCGTCGGCGTGCCGCCGCGTGCGGCGATCCAGTGTTCCAGCACGTCCTCGCCCAGGCCCAGCAGCTCGCGCGCCGCCGCGGCCGGGTCGGGGGCCGGGCCGGGGGGCGGGTTGGCGGCCCCGCCCAGCTGGTCGATGCGCGCCTCGATGTCGCCGAGCGGCCTCATGCGAGCCCCCTCTCCTTTACGAAGGCCATGGAGTCGGAGATGTTCTCGTGCACCCCGACCTTCCTCGGCTTGAGCCCGAGGGCCAGACCGAGCAGCTGGGTAAAGTACAGGATCTTCACGCTCGTCTTGACGCCAAAGCGCTTCTCGGCCCGGACCTGGTGCATCTCGAGGCCCGAGTGACAGGTCGGGCACTCCGTGGCGATGGCGTCCGCGCCGCTGGCCTCGGCGGCGCGCAGCAGGTTCAAGACCAGCTTGGTCGAGGTGTCGGAGTCCGACAGCGTATGGGCGCCGCCGCAGCAGGAGGTCTTCAGCGGGAAGTCGACGATCTCGGCGCCGGCTGCGGCCAGCAGGTCGTCCATGAAGTGGGGCTGGGTGGTGGATTCGCTGTCCGGCCCCTGGTCCTTCTCCGGAAAGATATGGCGCGGCCGGGTGTACATGCAGCCGTAGTAGTTGGCGACCTTGAGGTTCTTCAGGGAATTCTCGAGCCGCGCGCGAATGCCGTCCTCGCCGATGGCCTGCTTGATCCAGTCGAGCGC
>CAMYMY010000131.1:7370-18422 GCA_947259625.1 uncultured Kiloniellales bacterium
TAGGTCTCGTGCCCGGCCTTTTTGGACAGGCGGTCGACCACCTCGACCGAGTCCGGGTCATTGTCGAGGTCGTATTCCGCCTTCTTGAGGTTGTGATAGCAGCCGTTGCAGGGCGCCATGACCGTGTCGAAGCCCATCTCCTTGGCGGCGATGGACATGACCCGGGAGGACAGATAGGTCTGCAGCTTGGGGTCGATGTTCTTGACCTCCATCGCGCCGCAGCAGTTCCAGTTCTTCACCTCCACCAGGTCCAGTCCCAGCTTCTCGCCGACCGCCTTGGTCGAGCGGTTGTAGGCGTGGCCCGATCCCTCCAGGGCGCAGCCGGGATAATAGGCGACCTTCTTGTACTTCTCCTCCATCGGATGTCCTTCTCTACTCGGCCGCTTCGGCCAAAGGCCGCTCGGCGCCGGTGGCCGGTGGTCGGTCGAGCCCGAGCGCCTGGCGCTGCCTGGCCTCCTGCTCCTCCACGTATTCCTCGATCGCGGCGCGCGGGCCGGCCCAGCCCCGGGTGCGCGGCTGGATGACATTGGCCAGTCCCAGGGTGATCATCAGCTTGACCGGAATGTGCCTGAACAAACGCTTGATCATCTCGACCAGCCAGTCCTGGGTGAGCGGCTGCCCGGTGCGCTTGAAGAAGTCGCGCAGAGTGCGCCCCTCCTCGATCTTGCCGGTGGCGAAGACCTGCTCGGAGAAGACCTCGTCGAACAGCATCGACGGCGACTTCGGCCGGTGGCCCTTGAGCTCGAGCCAGTGGGCCGTCGCCTTCATCACACCCTCGGGCACCACGTCGCGCGGACAGACATAGGTGCACTTGTGGCAGGACACGCACTGCCAGATGATGTCCTTGTCGCGCAGCAGCTCCTGCTCCATGCCCACGCGGACCAGGTAGATCCAGAAGCGTGGATTGAAGTCGGGGTTCAAGGCGTTCACCGTGCAGGCGTTGGTGCAGGATCCGCACTGCCAGCAGCGGTGAATGTTCTCGCCGCCCGGCAGGGCCGCGATCTCGTCCTCGAGGGCCTCGTTGTAGTCCGTCACCACCCGGGACTCGATGAAGGTGCTCCAATGCCCCGAGACGTCGACCCCCTCGATCTCCAGGTTCTCGTGCGTGAGCAGGTTCTCCGGGCGGATCAGGGACTTTTCGTGAATCGGCATGGGCGGGTCCCCAGGGTCAGTTCAACAGCTTGACATCGTCCAGCACGGGGCGGCCGCCGTCGGCGGCCTTGAAGCGGCTGCGCCCCGTCTGGGTATTGATGCCGTCGAGCCCGAGCAGGCGGCGGGTGTAGAGCAGCGGATCCTCGGGCGAAGAGAAATCCGCGCGCAGGTAGCTGCCGCCCTGGGAGGTAATGTACCCGGCATAGACCTGGGCGCAGAGCAAGTCGACGTAGAAGGTTACGTCCCGGAACACGCCGTTCTCGGTGAGGAACTGGCTGAGCTCCTCGCGCAGCACCAGGAAGGTCTGATATCCGTCCGGCACGTCGATCACCATGTGGTCCACGTTGTCCCCGTGCCAGATCTCGCGCAGGACGCCGGTGTTGGCCCGGGCGTCCCAGACCCAGCGGCACATCAGCGGATAGCGCTCCGGGTCGGTGTAGTGCAGCAGCTCGGCCGCCAGGTCGCGCACCCAGCGGTGCTGCTTGTCCTGGGGAAACCGGCCGCAGAAACCGTCCAGCCGGGCATCCGCCGTCGCGGTGTCCGAGGCGCCGTCGAGCAGCGCCGTCACCGCCTCGCGGACCGCGGGGAACCCGTACTCCTCGAGCCGCGGGCCGATGCGCCGGCGGACCGGCGCGACAAAGGCGCAGAGCGCCTTGAAGGTGTCCTCGTCGAGCTCAGCGGCCTTGCCGTCGCCCAGGGTCCGTTGGAAGGCCGCGGTCTTGAGCTTGATGCCTTCGATATAGACCTCGATCCCGCCGGCCTCCTTGCTGCTCGCCACGAGGGTCTCCAGGCTGGACGCGAGCGCGGGCCCGCTCAAGTCGAGCGTCGGCCGCGCGGTCTCGGGCGCCGGTAGGTCCGCGGGCGAGCGCCGGGCCATCAACATGTGCCCGTCACTCCGCCGCGGCCTTGATGGCGGGGGCTCCGGCGAGGGCCGCCATCGCGGCGCCCTGGCCCTGGGCGATGGAATCGTCGATGGTCTCCGGGCCGGTCGCCGCCCCCGCGACGAAGACGCCGGGGCGCGAGGTCGCGCCCATGGCGCTGTAGGTGCTGGCGCGGGCGATATGGCCGTGCTTCTGCAGCTCGACGCCGAAGATCGACGACAGCAGCATGTTGTCGACGTTCGGATCCATGCCGATGGCATGGACCACCAGGTCGAAGGGGATGGTGATCGGCCGCTTGACCAGGGTGTCCTCGCCCTTGACGATCAGCTTCTCGCCGTCGGAGGTGACCTCCGCGATGCGCGCCTTGATGTACTTGACCTTGAACTCCTCCTGGCTCTTCCAATAGTAGAGGTCCTCGTAGAGCCCGAAGGTGCGGATATCCATGTAGTAGATGTAGACGTGGCAGTCGGGCAGCTCCTCGCGGATCTCCATCGCGATGTTGCAGGACACAGTACAGCAGACCTTGGAGCACCACTCGCGGCCGATCTGCCGGTCGCGCGAGCCGACGCAGAGCAGGATGGCCACGCGCTTGGGCTTGCGCCCGTCCGAGGGGCAGCGCACGCCCTGGCCCGAGGAGAACATCTGCTCGACCTGGGTCGTGGTGACCACGTCGGGGAAGGTGCCGAAGCCCCATTCCGGCTTGCTGATCGGGTCGAAATGGGTGAAGCCCGTGCAGAGCACGGCGGTGCCGATGTCGAGCGTCGAGTCGTCGGCCAGCCTGGCCGTGAAGTTCCCGGGCTCGCCGGAGAACTCCTTGACGGTCATGGAGGTGCGGACGTCGACCAGCCCGTTGCCGGCGACCCTCTCGACCATGCCGCCGATGGCGTCCTTGGCCCATTCGCGGCTGGGCACCAGCCTGGCGTAGCCCGAGAGGATCGGGGCGCCGCCGAGCCGGTCTTCCTTTTCCACCAGGACGGACTTCTGGCCAATGCTGGCGAGGGCGTGCGCGGCGGACAGTCCGGCCGGGCCTCCGCCCAGGATGAGGACGGGCTTGTTCATTTCGCTTGGCCTATCTTCTTGACCTCGGCCTTCTTGAAGCCCGGGCCCGAGGTGATCATCAGCCGCGGGTCGTAGAGGTTCTCCTGGTTGCCGGCCTCGACCTCCTTGAGGTAGGCCTCGAACTCGGCCTTCTTCTGCTGCCAGTCGATGCCGAGCTTCTCCATCAGCGTCTCCGTCGGCGAGGCGTGCCAGTGCGACTGCACGATCTTGTAGGGGTGCGCGCCGCAGACCAGGGCGGCGAACTGGCAGTCGGCCAGGATCGGCAGCTCGACGTCCTTGCCCGCGGCCTTGCCGATCCACTGGTTCTTGTCCAGCGTCGTGATGCAGCCGGTGTCGTGACCGATCATCACGTCGGCCTGGGCCTCCTCGACGGCCACGCGGATCTTGCGGTCGATCGCGAAGGAGCGAGTGAACTCGCGCTCCGAGATGATGTGCCGGAAGCCGAAGCCGCAGCAGTCGTACCAGGTCGAGTAGTCGATCACCTGGGCGCCCAGCGTTTCGACGAGGCCGGTCGAAACCGCCACCCGGTTGCCGTCGAGCACGTCGTCGTCGTAGATCACATCCTCGGGCACCATCTTGTAGACGTGGCAGGCCGGGTGAATCGTGGCCCGGACCTGGCCGCAGTCGATTTCCTGATGGTTGCGGATGTCGTCGCGCATCACGTGCAGCCATTCGGAGTAGTGAACGACCTCCTCCGGAATCAGCAGCTTGCCGTCGACCAGCCGGTTCAGCTTGCCGAGGATCGCCTTCACGCGCTCGCGCAGCTCCGCCGAATGCAGGAGATAGCCCCGGACCTCCTTGTAGTTGCCGAAGGAGGTGCCGCAGTGGACCAGGGGATAGTAGTAACCGTCCGGCAGGCCCTGGGCCCGCGCGGCCACATAGGCCTGGTGGAAGTTGCGCAGGAAGACGGCCGCCAGGCTCTCCAGGTTGCCGATGCCCGAGCCGTGGTAGTTCCAGGCGGTGCAGGAGGTCTGGTCGGTCTCGTCCAGGTAGGCGATGTCCATCTTGTTCATCAGCCACAGCAGCGAGGCCGGATAGCCCGGGATGTTGCCGCACTGGCCGCAGGACTTGTGATGCCAGAGCCGGGTCGTCGGAATTCTCTTGTCCCAGCCGTAGAGCGTCTTGGTGGTGACCGGCCGGTGCTCGTCGGTGACCCGGTGGACGACGATCTCGCCCTCCTTCTCGAGCTGCCACATGATGTCGCGCACGTCCTCGACGCGGTCCTTGTTGGTCAGCATCGAGCGCTTGTCGATCTTCTGCTCGACCCAGGCCGTGGCGGTGCGCGCCTGCGCGGGGCTCAGGCTCGAATCGGTCCACTCGGGGCCGTGCCCGGTGAAGCGCGTGCCGTCGTCGTTCTTGCCCTTGTCGGTGGCCATGGCTTTCTCCCTTTTTCGGCGCCCGGTCGAGGCCGGCGCCGCGATCCTATTCGTCCTCGCCGTCCTCGTCCTGCTCGTCGCGCCAGTCGTCCAGGTCCTCGCGCTTCTCGTCCATGATGTCCGTGATGACGTCGAACAGGTTCTCGTCGATGGTCTCCAGCTGGTCGAGGACGCCGGTCATCTCCCAGATGGTGTAGAGCTCGACGGAGGTCGTGAGGTTGACCTCCCAGGCGGTCGCCGTGGTGTTCAGCGTCGGCATCGGGATGGCCTTGCGCAGCAGCTTCAGGGGGGCGTCGACCTTGGAAATATTGGGGCCCCAGTCGGCGAAATGGTCGGCGTTGATCATGTCCGGCGACAGCTGGTTGCCGGTCGAGATCAGTTTCAACATGACGCGGCTGAACGGGCGCAGGACGTCCTTGGCCGACTGCATGCCGTGCTTGATGGCCGCCTCGCGCATCAGCATGACCAGACCGCCCGGCGAGTTCCCGAAGGGGCAGCGCGCCGCGCAGGTGTAGCACTGGGCGCAGGCCCAGATCTTTTCCTGCATGGCGTCGTAGATGCCCTCGAGGTTCTCCGTCCACAGCAGCTGGACGATCTCGCGGGGGCTGAAGTCGTAGTAGTGCGCCGCCGGGCAGGTCGCGGTGCAGATCCCGCAGTTGAGGCAGCCGTTCAGCTCGTGGTCGTAGCGGAGATCGGCCTGTATGTCGCCGAAGATCTCCTCGAGGGTGTCCCGGTCGACCACGGGGGCTTCGGAGACGGGGTCCCCGATGAACTCCTGGACGCGGGTGCCGGTGGCGTGATCCATGGCTTTGCTGCCTTCCGCGGGGATCAGTACGTCAGGACCTTGCAGTCGCCCTCCATGACCTCCTCGACCAGATGGGCGCCGCCCACGATCCCCTCGCACTCGGGAATCAGGTCTTCCTGGGTCATGTCGAAGAGGTCGAGGTTCGGCGAGCAGCAGTAGAACTTCACCCCAGCCTCGTGGGCATCCTTGATGAAGTCGTAGACCGACTTCGGCGAGCCCTCTTTCACGTAGAGGTTCTCGGCGACCCCTTTCTTCATCAGGCGCCCGGAGGTGGCGGTGCAGATCACCTCGACCTCGTATTCCATGGCCGCCGCCACGGAGGCCTGGAAGATCGGCGCGCCCAGCTCCTCGCCGTTACGAGGATCGGTGTTCGCCATGATGATGACCAGCTTCTCAGCCATAGCCGCTCCCAATTGTTCGGATGCCCCGCTTCTCCGTGAGGCAATTTCGCCCCAAGTTGGCCCCATGCTAGCCCTCTCGCGCACTGAGGGCAATCAAAATATTAGAGAATTATATAATATAAAATATGAATATGTTAACCCCACGCGAATTGTGGGATACCGGCGGGCGCCGGCATGTGCTTCAGCCCGGCTTGCCGGGTTCGGGCCCGGGCCGCATGAGACCCGTGATCTGCACGAGGCCGGTCATGATCCGGACCAGCGCGTCCTCGATCTCCGGCTGCGCCTTGCGCAGCGCTTCCATGGTTGCCCAGGGCGCCTCGGGCGACTCCTCGAACTCCATGATGAGGTCCTCGACCATGCCCAGCTTGGCCCCGGGATGGCCGGTGAAGCCGAGGCAGTTGCCGGCGACCTGGAACAGGGCCGGCCGGCCGGCCTGGTCCACGGCCAGGATCTCCGCGTCGTCCGGCGGCACCGGGCGGTCGCGCATGTAGACCGCAAGCGGGTAGCGCGCGGGCAGGTAGCCGTTGAGGGCGTCCTCCTTGACCCGCCTGGCTTCGCCCACCTCGAAGACCAGTTCCGCCCGTTCGCTGTCGCCGCCGGTGGCGATCGCCAGGACCTGCGCGCCCAGGCCGATGCCGACGACCGGCTTGCCGAGCGCGAGGCAGTCGCGGGTCAGCTCGAGCTCCTCCGTCAGCGTCGGCACGGCGCGCCCGCCCTTGGTGCCCCAGGGCCCGCCGCCCAGCAGGATCAGGCCGGCGCAGAAATCGACCGTGGCCGGCAGCTTGCCGTCCGCCGTGAAGGGCCGGAAATAGGTGAAGCGGACGCCCCGGCCCTCGAGGTGGTCCTCGATCAGGCCGAGAAACTCGCCCGAGGTATGCTGCAGGACGAAAACCGGCGTCTTGGAGCGAGGCATGCGAAACTGTCCGGTTCTGGAAAGCGTTACCGCGCGGCCAGCGCGGCCTCGATCACACCGCGGAAATCCGTCGGTGCGATGGTCAGGAGGTCGACCGAGGCCTCGGCGAAGAACCGCTCCACGGCCGCGCCCGCATCGGCCTGGTGGACGCCCCGCAGGCTTGCCTCCAGATCGAAGACGATACGCGGCGGCGTGACGAAAAAGTCGCCGGTGATCAGGACCTCGCGCAGGCGGTCCTGCGCCGGGCCTTCCAGACGCAGATAGGCGGAGACCGTGCCGCCCGGGCAGGTATGGGTGGCGCTCAGGACGTTCTCGCCGGCGCCGGGGTCGTCGATCTCGTGGACGAAGTCGTCGGTGCCGATCTCCTCGTCGTAGGCGCGTTTGGCGAGCGCTTCCTCGGCCTCGGTGATCTCGCCCCACTGGGGGTCGATTCCGAGCCCCTCGGCGAAGCCGCCCAGCATGGCCTTCTGTATGGCTGGCAGGTCGGGCAGGGACTCGCCCAGGAGCTGGCGCAGCGTGACCACCCGCTCAGCGGCGGAATCGAGGTCGCGCTTGGTCAGCTTGGCCTCGGGCACCCTGAGCGCGGCGACCATGTCGGCGGGGTTCATGTCGATCAGCAGCGTGCCCTGATAGAACAGGGTATCGCCGTCGAAGAACCCGCCCGTGCCGCAGAGCTTGCGTCCCTCCACCTCGATGTCGTTGCGCGGGCGGTACTTCGCGTCGACGCCCAGCGCGCTGATACCCTGGGCCGCCGCCTCGCAGATCGCCCGGGTCATCTCGGCCAGGCTGGAGATGCCGAGTGTGTTCCGGTCGAAGGCCAGCTCCCAGCCGAGTTGTCCCTCGTCGAAATAGATTGCGCCGCCGCCGGTAATGCGCCGCACCACGCCGATGCCGTTTTCCCGGCAGTGGTCGAGCTTCAGTTCCTGACTCAAGGCCTGGTGCCGGCCGATGAGCGCGGTCGGCGGGAAGCGCAGGAAACGGATGGTGTCCGGAACCTGGCCCGCCTTGTGGGCCTCGATCAGCGCCTGGTCGAAGGCGATGTTGGCCCGGCCCTCGCGGACCCCGGTGTCTATGACCCGGAACCTTCGGCTCATGGCGTCGCCTCGCGTTTCGGCAGGGCGAGCTGCCGGCGGACCTTGCGGAGGTCCGTCTTGTTGGGCTGGAAGGGATAGCTGGCGATGTCGCTCGGCGGCGAATCCCCGTAGGGCCTGTCGCAGGCGGAGATGTCCTCCGCGAACTTGCCCGGGCAGCCGGAGGTGCGGAACGGGATGCCGCTGTCGACGATGGCGTCCAGCTCGCCCGGGGGCAAGCCGAAATCCGCGACTCGGCCCTGTCCGTCGAAGGTCATGTGGTCGACGCGCAGGCCGCGGTAGTCGATCAGGTAGCGGGCCAGCTGGACCCGGCGCCACTGGTCGCGCGGCGTGGCCGGCAGGTGGTCCATCAGCGAGCCCTTCTCCGGGAAGAAGCAGAACATGTGGCTGTGGCCGCCCAGGTCGACCAGCTGCTGCACCAGGCACAGCACGTCGTGTTCGCTCTCGCCCATGCCGACGATGATGTGGGCGCCGAACTTCTGCGGCCCGAAGATGTCGCGCGCGTCGTGCAGGATCTCCCAGTACTTCTTCCAGCTGTGTGGCGATTGCACGCCCTTGCCCCGGGTGCGGTCGAAGAGCTCCGGCGTCGCGGCGTCCAGCGCCACGGTGAAGATCTCGGCGCCCAGATCGCGCAGGGTCCGCACGTCGCCGCGGGTCATCGTGGTCGGGTTGGACAGGATGGAGACCGGGATCTGCTCGGGCGGAATGCGCGCCGTCCAGGTCTTCAGGACCGTCACCGTGTCCGCGTCCGAGCTCGGGTGCGTGATCATGCTGATGCACATGCGGTGGAAAGGCGTCTTCTCGCCGTCGCGGGCGACGATCTCGACCACCTCCTCGGTCGGCACCGCCGGCCAGTCGACGCGGATGAAGTTGCGGTCGGCGTAGTCGCGCTCCGCCTCGCGGTGGCGCGCGTAGTCGCGCTCCGCCTCGCGGTGGCGCGCCAGCCCGCAGTAGGCGCAGTTGGCCCGGCAGCCCTCCGGATAGGTCAGCAGCAGGTTGAGGCAGCGGCTGCAGGAACAGCGATACATCCTGCCCCGCGTGATGCCGAGGGTGATCGCCGCCGCCGTGGACATCTGCACATAGTCGGGCGAGCGCATGTGCGGCGTCAGGATGTTGTAGTCGGGCCGGTAGACCCCCTCGGGCGCGACGTCGTTGGCCTTGACGCGCGCGCCGTTGCGCACCCGTTGCGGGATGTCTCCGGGTGCGCGCGGCTGCATGGCCTCGTAGGGGTTGAAGTCCAGGCCGCCGGTCGGTTCGTCGGCCGGGGCCGTGCCTTCGGGTTTCAAACAGGTCATTGCAGGCCTCCCAGAAACGATACTCTAACTCTAGCTCTCATCGCGCTACGCTGCCCAGTACTCCGGATAGGCGATCCAGCCGCGCCGCAGGGCGGCGGCGTCGGGGCCCGGCGCGTCCTCGTAGCAGCGAAGAATCTCGCGCCGCCGCGCGACCGCCCGGTCGAGGGCGCCCTTGAACAGCTCCTCGAGTTCCTCCGCGTAGTCGTCCAGGGCCCTGGCCGCGCTGCCGAGCCAGTCGGCCGCCGCCCGGCCCGCCAGGCCGCCGGACACCACCGCCGCGTTGATGCCGGCCCCGGTCACCGGGTTGGCGAGCCCCGCGGCGTCTCCGGCCAGCAGGACCGGCACTTCGCCGAGCGTTCCCCGCGGTTCGAGCAGGCCGCCCACCGGGATCGCGCCGCCGGTATGGCCCAGGACCTCGGCGCCCAGGCGTCCCTCCTCGGCCAGGCGGCGGTGCAGGTCCTCCAGCAACGGCTTGAGCCGGGTCCTCGCGGACGGGACCACGCCGACGCCCAAATTGGCGACCTCGCCCTTCGGGAACAGCCAGCCGTAGCCGCCCGTGATCTCCGCCGAGAGAAAGATGTCCGTGGCCTCGTGCGGCTGGTTCAGCGGAACGGTGACCTGGCGGGTCTCGACCAGCTCGGTATTCACCCGGCCGGCCGCCCGGCCTACGGCGGACCTCGGTCCGTCGGCCCCGACGATCAGCCGCGGCCGGATCTCGCCGCCGTCGGAGAGCCGCGCCGTTCCGTCCCGGGCGAAGCCCTCGATCTGCGCGCCGAACCGGCAGTCGGCGCCCGCCTGTCGCGCGGCCTCGACAAGGCTCCGGTCGAAGGCGGCGCGGTCGATCATATGGCCCGGGAAATTGTCCCAGAGGTCCGGCGGCCGGTCCTCGACGAAGGTCGCCATGGCGCGAATGCGCTGCCGGATCACGGAATCGAGGGCGCGTAGCTCCTGGCCGATCATGGCGGGCACGAATTCCGCGCACTGCACGGGATGTCCGGCCGCGCGCCGCCGGTCCACGGCGACCACCGAACGGCCGGCCTCTGCCGCGGCGGCGGCGGCCCGGCTGCCCGCGGGGCCCAGGCCGACGACCAGGATTTCAGGGTTGCGGCCGGCCATCATGCACCGCAGGCCAGGCTTGCGCCCTCGGAGAGGCCGCCGCCCACCTTGATCGAACAGCAGGCGTGCTCCTGGTGCGCGGGGCGGCCGATGGTCCGGGCCACGGCGGCCACGCCGTCGGCGGGAAAGGCGATGCCGTCCAGGCCGGCCATCACCGCGTAGCTGTCCGTCACCCGCTTGTGCATGCCCGGCGGACGGGCGCAGCCGAGCAGGACCTGGCGGTCCGGTATGCGCCGGCGCGCCTCGAGGAAGATGCGGCCGACCTCCGGGGTTTCCGGCGTCAGGAAGGTTCCGGCCTTGGCGTAGAACGGCATGACCACGACCAGGACTAGGGCATGGATCGGATGGCGGGCGACCATGTCCAGGGCCTCGGCCTCGCCCAGCACCCGGCCGTAGTGCAGGCCGACGACGATGTGCGGCACGACCTCCAGGGAGGTCGCGCAGAGCGCGGCCAGGGTGGCCTCGAAATCCGCCACCGGCCGGTCCAGGTGATAGACGTCGCGGACCGTCTCCTGGGCGCCGATGACGTCCATCATCGCCGTGTCGACGCCGGCGTCCGCCATCCGGTTCGCCCCGGCCTCGTCGGTCAGCGCGGTATGGATCGCGATCTTCAGGTGCGGGAAGTCGCGCTTCAGCCGCTCGACCACCGGATAGAAGCGCTCGTAGCGGATCTCGTTCTGCCGGTTGGAGCCGCCGGAGAGCAGAAAACCCTGAAGGTCCTGAAGCAGGATCAGGTCGCGCACCTTCCGGTCCAACATTTCCGGGCTGGTGGCCGGAATCATGGGCTCGAGGATCTTGGCTTCGCAGTGGTCGCACATCAGCGCGCAGCCGCCGGCGGTGACCGAGAAGGCCGGAAAGCTGTTCTTGCCGCAGCCCTGCAGCTCGGAGGTCGTGTAGTCCTTGAAGGTCGGGGTGGAGAAGCGGATGGGCCGGGCGACCGTGGCCGGCGCGGCGCGCTCGAAC
>CAMYMY010000132.1 GCA_947259625.1 uncultured Kiloniellales bacterium
ACCACACTGCACGACGCTATTGCTGAGAGCGCGGGAATCTGATGGTCTGAACGATTCTATCTTGCAAATGGAGTCGCCCAGTGTGCCACCATCTTCCCGACACTCTCACGCGCACGCTATCGCCTCACCTTGAGCTCGGCAAGTCGCGGCTTGAGACGCTGTCCTGGTTGATCATCGGCCTGGTGAACGCGCGTACGGTGAACCTGAGCCATCTGGCCAGTCAGTGTTGCGGCGGCGCCCAGCTCAGCTCCAGCTATCGCCGTCTGCAGCGTTTCTTCCAGTATGTCACGCTGGAGGGGGACTGGTTGGCGCTGGCCGTGGTCAAGCTCCTGAAGCTCAAGGCGCCCTGGATCTTGTGCCTGGACCGGACCAACTGGAAGATCGGACGGCGCGACGTGAACATCTTGATGTTGGCGATCGCCACCCAGCGCTTTCGCATTCCTTTGATGTGGACGGTTCTCGACAGGGCCGGTGCCAGCAGCCAGGGCGAGTGCATCGCCTTGATGCGGCGCTATCTGGCGCTTTTCGGTTCGGGCTCGATCGCCTGGCTGCTCGCCGACCGCGAGTTCATCGGCGGCCGGTGGATAGGGTTTCTGTTGCAAAACAAGATCTTGTTCGCCATCCGTGTAAGGGGCAACGCCATCGTTCATTTCCAAGACGGGCGCTGCGAACAGCTCAAGTCCCTGCTGCGCAAGCCCCATGGCTTCAAGCGTCTGCGCAGCCAGCCGGCGCGCCTTGCCGCTTTGGACGAGACCTTGGGCACCCCGCTCTTCTTCGCCGCCAAGCGGCTCGCTGATGGCGAGCTCTTGATCATCGCCAGCAATGGCCCCAGCAAGAAGGCCCTCAAGGCCTATCGCCGGCGCTGGCAAATCGAATGCCTCTTCGGCGACAGCAAAACCCGGGGCCTCAACATGGAGGACACGCGCCTCACCCAGCCCGTCAAGCTCAACACCCTGCTGGTCATCATCACCCTGGCCATGGCCTGGGCCTATGCCTGCGCGACAGCCATCAAAGGGACAAAGTCGATCAAGACCCGAACCCACGGCTACCGCACCAAATCGTGGTTCCGTCTCGGCTTCGACCAGCTCAGAAAATGGATCCTACACCAGCCTGAAAGGGCTGCCGAGATCTGGAGACGAATTTGGCCAAAGCGCAAATGCACCTTCCAAACCGCCAGAGTCGTGTAGTGTGGTCAGGAACCTTTTTAAGGTGAAATATTCTTTATTTTCAAAAAGTTATAGAGAAATAAGATTCCTGCCGAGAAAAAAGGTTCCTGACACCTTTTTTGCTCCCCTTTTGCCGACGGCGGTTCCTAGGGGGTCCCGACCTTGTGCCGCAGGGCGCTTTCGTGGTGCAGTGCCCTCGCGCCGAGGGACCGACGGGGAGGGCCGCCATGACGGACGGGACAGAACAGAGGGGCCTGCGCACCACGGCGATCCACGCCGGCGAGGCGCCGGACCCCGCGACCGGCGCCTCGGCGCCCAACCTGGTCATGTCGACGACCTACGTGCTCGACAAGCCGCTCGGCTTCTCGGCCCAAGACCTGGGGGACGAGGCGCCCTTCATCTACACCCGCTGGGGCAACCCGACGGTGCGCCAGCTGGAGGACAAGCTGGCGGCCCTCGAAGGCGCCGAGGCCGGGCTCTGTTTCGCCTCGGGCATGGCGGCCTCGGCGGCGGTCCTGCTCGGCCTGCTGAGCGCCGGCGACCACCTGGTCGTCAGCGACACCAACTACGCCGGCACCGCCGAGCTGGCGCGCAAGACCCTGCCGCGCCTGGGCATCGTGGTGACCCCGGTCGACACCTCGGACCTGGCGGCGGTCGAGACGGCGCTCAGGCCCGAGACGCGCCTCATATGGACCGAGACCCCGGCGAACCCGATCCTGCGGCTCTCCGACATCGCGGCCCTGGCCGAACTGGCGCACACGGCCGGCGCCAAGCTCGCCGTCGATTCCACCTTCGCCACGCCGGTCGCCACGCGGCCGCTCGAGCTGGGCGCCGACTTCGTCGTCCATGCGCTGACCAAGTACGTCGGCGGCCACGGCGACGCCCTGGGCGGGGCGGTGCTCGGCCGCAAGGCGGATTTGGACGCGCTGCACCTGGAAGCCACGGTCCACCACGGCGGCGTTTTAAGCCCCTTCAACGCCTGGTTGATCCTGCGCGGCGCGGCCACCCTGCCGCTGCGCATGGCGGCCCACGAGGCCGGCGCGCTCGAGGTCGCGCGCTTCCTGGAAGGCCATTCGAAGGTCGAAAAGGTGCTCTACCCGGGCCTGCCCTCCCACCCCCAGCACGACCTCGCGAAGAAGCAGATGGCCAACTTCTCCGGCATGATCGCGTTCCAGCCGAGGGGCGACGGTCCGGCCCTGGCCGCGCGCATGGCCGACGCTCTCGAGATCGTCCACTACGCGGTCTCGCTCGGCCACCACCGCAGCCTGATCTACTGGATCGGCACCGACGACCTCATGGCCAGCTCCTTCGCCCTCGAGGGCGCCCAGCTCGCCGCCTACCGCGCCTTCGCCGGCGACGGCGTCTTCCGCCTCTCGGTCGGCCTGGAAGACGCGCAAGACCTCTGCCGCGACCTCGACGGGGTGCTCTCCGCCGGTTAGCAGCGGCGGGCAGCCGCGGGACCACGCCGGCCCCAACCAAATGCGACGCTCCCCTTTGGCGCCCCCTTAGATTGTCGTTGCCGGACTTGATCCGGCAATCCAGGGACCGCTTTGCATCGGCCACTTTCCTGGATCACCGGGTCAAGCCCGGTGAAGACAAAAAGAGGATGGCGCCCCTTAAGATTCGATCAACCCTGACGCGCTATACTGCGGACGAACCTGTAGGATTACGCGCATGAGCGAGCGGAAGTCCGTCCTCGAACCGAAGGTGGGGGTTGTCCTGGCCGATGCGAAACTGGTGCCCCTCCTGAATTGGCGGTCGTGGCGCACCTGGGGCGTGTTCGCGGGGCTTGCCCTGGGCCTCGGCACGGCGACCGGTGTCGTCACCCTGCTCTGCGTGCTCGCCGCCGCGCACCTGATCGACGATAGGCTGCCGCAGGCCCTGGCCGGGGCGTTGGCCGCATTGAGTCTTTGCATAACCGGGGGCATGGTCCTGAAGCGGGTGATCCCGCTGCGCGACACCACCGGGCGGATCGTCGCGGGAAAGCCCAGGCTGAACATCGGCTACCTCCGACTGGCTCCGCTCCTGGCGCTGGGCTGGGTGATGAGCTTCACCGTGCTGTTCTTTGCGATTTTTGTCCTGATCAGGGACCCGGCCGACATCGATCCCGAGAAATTCCCGCTCCAGCTGGTAGGCATCACCGTACCCATCGCGTTCCTGGTCTTCGAGATTCCCTACCGTGTGCTCTGGCGGGCGCCCGTCGAGGAGCCGGACAGCGATGACTGAACCCGCCGCCAATCCGAACCGGCAGCGCCCCGGCCCCGCCGAGGCCATCGACTGGCGCGCGGGGCGGACCTGGGTACTTCTCGGCGCGACATCGCTTTGTTTCGGCGGCCTGTCGGCACTCTTCTGCCTGGCCCTCGAAGGCTTCGTCTACCTGCTTTTCGCCAGGGAACCGCCGGAGGGCAGAGTGTTTGTCGTCCTTCTGTTGGGCACCTGCCTTGCTATTGCCGCAGG
Organism: uncultured Kiloniellales bacterium; assembly: GCA_947259625.1. Taxonomy (GTDB): domain Bacteria; phylum Pseudomonadota; class Alphaproteobacteria; order Kiloniellales; family JAKSDN01; genus CAMYKD01. The sequence continues at coordinate 3,624 of CAMYMY010000132.1, forward strand.
CTTCATTCTGGAGCGGGTCAAGCCTCAAACGCGGGAAACAAAGGCATCCGATATCCCGGACCACCCGTTACACCGCGATCGAAATTCCTGGCCCGGAAATTCGGAAGACACGATTCTACAAATCCTTTGGCCTATTTCTGCCATAGCTTCAGCATGGGGCGGCACGGAGCTCGCCACAGTCCTGTTCCCCATTGAATTCTTTTCGGGTGCATCCTTGTACGCGGTGCTGTTGCTCGTAATTTCCAGCTTCGACCTGCCTATTCGGGTGATCGCTCGTCGGCCACCGGACAAGACGGGCGCTGGCTGTGACTGACAAGAGCATTCAGCCAGGCGACGGCACTAGGGGTCTCTCGGCCGCCTTCGACTGGCGCGCGGGGCGGACCTGGGCGGTGATTCTCGGCTCCGCCCTCGCGGCCGGGACCGCTGCCGCGCTGGTGGCGCTCTTCGTCAGCGTCGTGAGTCTCGGCCTGCCGTCGGCCGTGGTTTCGTCTCAGGATGCCGCGAAGGCCGCGCTGATCGGGGCCCTGCTGTTCGTGCTGGTCATCTTTCTCATGGGATGGCTGGCGACAAGGGGTCTCGGGCAGCGCGGCGAGACGCCCGCCGCCGCGGCCGCGCCGGCTGCCAGGCGAGCGGCGTTCTGGCTTGATCTGTCGGTTCATCTGCTTTGGCTCGTCGTCTTCGCCCTGCCGCCTATTGCGATGCAGCACATCTTTTTCAGCCTGCCCGACGAGACTGGTGGCGGAATCGTTACCGTGGTGATCTATCTCATGGGGCTGATCCTCGGACCGATTTTTCTACCGGACCTCCTGCGGCGCTGGGGGCGCAGAAAGGCCGCACGGGATGCGTGAGGATATGGACGCCGAAGACTCACCGCAGGACCACAGCCCCCGCCTTGTGGAGGCCTTCGACTGGCGGGCGCCGGAAACCTTGATCACGTTCGGGGCTGTCGCGCTCGGCCTCGGGGTGGTCGCGGCGGCACTCGTCCATATCGTCGTCGTGCGGATTTTGGATCTGGATCCGACCGCGGTTTGGTGGGCCGAGAAATGGCTCGCGGTTATTCTGATATCTTTGCTGTTCCTACCAATCGTCCTGGCCCTCTACGACTTGACCAAAATTGCCGCCAACAGACGGCAAGCCGCGGTCTCTGCGATTGCGGCCCTGGGAAAGATCTCCGGGTTCAAGCACTTCACGATGAGCTTTGTCTTGACCGGCCTGGTCTCGCTACCCGTATTCGGCCTGGGGTACACGCCCTTTGGCGAACCGCTCCAAGCCAAGGAGGCCGTCTTCATCGAGGTTGGCGCGATACTGATGGGGACGGCTTTCGGGCAGATGCTCGTGCCGAGATTCTTGATGCGCTGGGGCCGGATCAAGGCTCCCAGAAAGTCGTGACGGCGGCGCGGCCGCCGGCACCGCGCCCCCCAATCCCTAATCTGCATCAACGCCCGCACGCCAAGGCCCTGCCATATGTCATAGTGTCCGCCCTGGCCGATCAGCCGAAAGAACCGCCATGCCCTCACCCACGATGCGCGCCATGGTCTTGGATGCCGCCCACCGGCCGCTCCGGCTGGAGGAGCGGGCGGTGCCGGCGCCGACGGAGGGGCAGGTGCTGGTGCGCGTTTCGGCCTGCGGGGTCTGCCGCACGGACCTGCACGTGGTCGACGGCGAGCTGAGCGAGCCCAAGCTGCCGATCGTGCCGGGGCACGAGGTGGTCGGGCGCGTGGCAGCGCTGGGCCAGGGCGTCGCGCGCTTCAGCGAGGGCGAGCGGGTCGGCGTGCCCTGGCTCGGCTGGACCTGCGGCACTTGCCGCTTCTGCACCGCCGGCAAGGAGAACCTCTGCGAGACCGCGCGCTTTACAGGGTACACGCTGGACGGCGGCTATGCGGACTATCTGCTGGCCGACCAACGCTACTGCTTCCCTTTCGGTGGGAACTTGAGCGATGCCGAGGCGGCGCCGCTGCTCTGCGCCGGGCTGATCGGCTACCGCTCGCTCCGGATGGCCGGCGAGGCCGAGCGGGTCGGGCTCTACGGCTTCGGCGCGGCGGCCCACATCGTCGCCCAGGTGGCGCGCCACCAGGGCCGGCGGGTCTTCGCCTTCGTGCGCCCGGGGGACGAGCCGGCCAAGGCCTTCGCGCTCGAACTCGGCGCCGTCTGGGCCGGCGATTCGGGCGAGGCGCCGCCGGAGGAGCTGGACGCGGCGATCCTCTATGCCCCGGTGGGGGCGCTGGTGCCGGCGGCGCTCCGGGCGGTGGCGCCCGGCGGCACGGTGGTCTGCGCCGGCATCCACATGTCGGACATCCCGGGGTTCCCATACGAGATCCTGTGGCGCGAGCGCAAGGTCGTCTCGGTCGCCAACCTGACGCGACAAGACGGCGAGGAGTTCCTGCGGCTGGCCCCAAAGGTGCCTATCGAGACTACGGTCGAGGTCCTGCCGTTGGAGCAGGCCAACGAGGCGCTCGCCCGCCTGCGCGAGGGCCGCCTGCAGGGCGCGGCCGTGCTCACGACCGAGGGCTGATATTCCGGGCGGTTAGTCCGCTCGGCCGCATGCATCCAATCGAGGGCTGCGCCGCGAGTCCCCCGAACACAGGCTGCCGCCAGAGCGGCTCAGGCTTGGCTCAGTGTAATCAGCGCCGGCGCCTGGTACTCGGCGGGCAACTTTGAACCGAGCCGGGCAAGGACCGTATCGGTGCCGACGCCGTATCTGGCTCTGCCGCCACCGCCGTTTCCACCGCCGTTTCCACCGCCGTTTCCACCGCCATTGCCACCGCCATTGCCGCCGCCCGAGCCGCCGCCCGAGCCGCCGCCCGAGCCGCCGCCAGATCCACCGCCCGAGCCACCACCCGAGCCGCCACCCGAGCCGCCACCCGAGCCGCCACCCGAGCCGCCACCCGAGCCGCCACCGGGACCGCTACCGGGACCACCGCCTTGACCAAGACCGACGGCTAGGCCTTCCCGGCCCGCGTCGGCCTCCTCCGTCTCCTCTACCTCGGGTTGGTCCGGCGGGTAATCCGTCACGCCCAGCAAGCTGTCGAGCTCTTGCAGCCGGGCGAGCGCCCAGCTCGGTGGCCTGCCCGGGGCCGTCAAGGCGCCGTCGCGGCCGACGACCGTGGCGAGGCCGCTGGCGTAGAGGTCCACGGTCTGTCCGGCGCGGCCGGTCACCGTGACCAGGCTCTGGGAATCGAGCATCGCGGCGGTCGTGCCGTCGGGCGCGATCACCCCGGACACAAGGGTGCCGCGGATGCCCATCACCGCGGTCGGGGTGCGGATCAGGTAGTTCGTGCCGCCCAGCTTGCTGACCTGCCCCGTGGCGAAGCGGAACGCGCCCTCGACGATGTTCAGCACGAAGGCGCCCTTGCCCTGGTCCGGGTCGTACACGAAGCGGTCGAGCGTCAGGCGCGTGGTCGGGCCGAGCGACAGCTTGGAGCCGTCCCGGAACACGATGACGGAAGCGCTGAACGCCGCGGTCTCGATGACCTCGTTCTGATGGACCTCGTCCCGCAGCGCGAGTTCGCGGAGCCGATCCTCGACCGTGCCGGTCACGCTCTCGACGACGATCGAGGTCGAGCCGATCCGGACCGCGGCCGAGGCCGGGCCGGCCGTTGCCGAGACGATTGCAGCAAGCGCGAACAGAACCGGGCCCGCACGGCAACCGCCCCGCGCCGAAACGCGGCCTTGAAGCATGTAACACACTCCCATCGTTCCGGCTCCCTGCCTTGAACGTGGCCTCTCTCCACGTGGCGTTTCCCGCCATCCATTGGATCTAACATAAATGGTACAGAACCCGACCGGAGTCCATAGCAAAGCCCGGGAGCAAAGCCCGGGAGCAAAGCGCGTGCCGGGGTCAGGGACCGTTGAGGTGGACCCGGCCCAAGCCGGAGACGTCGTAGCCGCCCATCTGCCGGGCCCGGGTCCGGAAGGCCGTGCCGCGGGCGAAGGCCAGCAGCGCCTGGACCGGCGCCTCGAAGTAGTCGCGCCGGCGCAACAGCAGGTCGTAGCGCTCTTGCATCAAGGGCACGAAATCGAGCTGGAGCGTGCGCGCCGCCGCCTCGACGGCCAGGCCCGCCTCGGCCCGGCCCTTCAGAATCGCAAGGCCCAGGTCGGTCTCGCTGTGCGCGGTCTCGGCCGTGAAGCTGAGGTCCTCGAGGCCGAGGCCCTCGCGCTCCAAAAGCTGCGCGAGCAGGAGCCGCGAGCCCGCCGCCTCCTGGCGGCGGGCCACGGTCACCCCGTCCCGGGCCAGGTCCTTCAGGCCCGCGAGGCCCTTCGGATTGCCGGCCGCCACCACCAGGCCCTGACTGCGCCAGGCCCATTCGATCAGCGCCAGGCCCGCCTGCGGCAGGGTGCCGCTGACCGCCTGCACGTTGAAGCTCCCGGTCTCGGCGTCGTAGAGGTGCAGGCCGGCCACCTGGGCCTCACCCCCGGCGAAGCGCTTGAGGCCGTCCAGGCTGCCGCCGGGCAGGAGCGCGAGGCCGCAGCCCGATTCGCGCGCCGCCCAGTCCAGCAGCGGGTCGTGGCTGCCGGCGACGACCGGCGGCGCCTGGACGCGCGCGGTCCCCTGCCCGGCCGCGCTCTCGGCCAGCCAGACGTCGATGAGGGTCCTGGGGAACAGCCACTTGCCGGTGACCCGCGTACAGGGAATGGCGCGCCGGCGCACCAGCTCGTAGACCCGCCGCTCCTTGATCCGCAGGTAGTCGGCCACCTCCTTGGTGGTCATGAAGTCGTGCATGCGGGGTCCCGCCTGTTCAGCGCGCGCAGTATAGCTGCTCCGCGGCGGTGACGGCCGCACGAATTTCGGGGTCGTCCGGCGGCCGACCGGGCCAGGGGGGCTCGTGTTCAATGGCCGGCTGTGCCGGCCTCGTGTCGGGTGCTTCCGGGCCGCGCTCTCGGCCGCTCCGCCAGTGTCACGTCGCCGCTTGCCCTTGC
>CAMYMY010000133.1 GCA_947259625.1 uncultured Kiloniellales bacterium
GGACGGCGGATACGGTCTCGATCCGATCCTGCAGGCTGCGCGCCAGGCGCAGCAAGGTGCGCTCCGGCACCTCGCCGGATAGGGTCACGACCAGGACCGGGAAGAGGCTGAGGTTGATCTCGTGAACAGTCGGCTCGTCGCTGTCCTCCGGCAGCTCGGGCTTGGCCAGGTCGACCTTCTCGCGGACGTCGGCCATGGCTATGTCGACGTCGAAGCCGGCGTCGAACTCCAGGACGATATTGGCACCGCCGAGGAAAGCGGTGGCGCGCATCTCCTTGGCCCCCTCTATGTCGCGCAGCTGCTTTTCGATCGGTTTGATCAGGAGCCGTTCGGCATCCTCCGGCGATATCCCCTCGTGGCTGACGTTGACATAGAGGATCGGGATGTTGATGTCCGGCTCGGCCTCTTTGGGGACGGTGAAATAGGTGTAGGAGCCGGCCAGCAGCACCAGCAGAAGAGTCGCCAACACGGTACGCGTGCGGCCGATGGCGGCGTCGATCAGGCCGGTCACGAGGTGCCTCCCTTGCCGCGGGTCCGGTCCAGCTCCTCCTCCTCGACAGCCCGGACCCGCTGCCCTGCGGTGACGAACTCCTGGCCCACGGTGATGAAGGTCACCTGCTCGGGCAGGCCGCCGACCCACATGCCGTCCGGGCCGCTCTCCAGGATGCTGACCGGACGGAAGCCGACCGTGCTATCGGCCTCCAGGGTCTTGACGCCGAGCACCCCCTTATCGGTCAAGGTCAGGATGGCCGGTGAAACCAGGTGTGCCAGGACTCGTTCCATCGGGATGCGCAGTTCGGCGGTAATGCCGTCGGGAATCTTGCGGTCGGGGTTCGCGACTTCGAGCTCGACCCGGAAGGTGCGGGTCGCGGGGTCGGCCATGGCGCCGACGAATCGCAGTTTGCCGCTTACCTCCCGGTCGGCGATCAGGCGCGCCCGGCCGGGGGCGCCCACCTCGAGCTGGCCGATATCGCGCTCGCTGATCTGGGCCACGACAAGGATCGGGTCCAAGTCGACCACGCGCCCGATGCGGTCGCCCTTTTCCACGAAATCGCCGATATCGATCAGGCGTTCCTCCACGAAGCCGTCGTAGGGTGCCCGGATCTCGGTGTTGTCCAAGGCCAGGCGGGCGTGCTCGACGGCAGCCTGAGCCGACTCCAGCGCCGCGCTCGAGCCGGCCAGCTGGGTCTCGGCGCGAAATCCCTTCTTGGTCAGGCGCGCGGCGGCCCGATACTCGATACGCCGCTGCTCCAGCAATGCCTCCGCCTCCTTCAGCTTGGCTGGGCGGTCTTCCGGCGCCAGGTACGCAATGATTTGGCCACCTTCGACCCGGTCGCCCCGGTCGACAGGCAGCTCGATCACCCGGCCGTGGGTTTCGGCCTTGACCTCCACGGTGCGCCACGCCTCGGTGCGGCCGCGCAGCACGACTTCACTGACGCGCGGGCGGGCCGACTGAGTGCGGACCCGAACCAGCGGTATCTTCTCGGCCGCGCTCAGCTCGGCTGGCGGCTTGCGTGCTTCGGGCGCGCCGCCGCCGTCCGCCATTTGGCCCGAGAGGATCCAGCCGGCGGCGCCGATCGCCAGCACGGCGGCTATGACGTAGGAGCTCTTCATCATCGCGGCGGCCTCTCCAAAGGCTTCTGCTGTGCTATACGCGGCCTGGCATTCGCAGGATCACGGCCGCTTCCCGATCACTCCGCCACCAGGGCCGGGGGAGCGTTTGCCGCGCCGCTCCGCAGCATCGCGCGATTCTCGAGCAGATACTGCACGGCGGCACGGTACATGGCGAGGCCGAAGCCGTGCACGAGGCGCTGTCCTGCCGGGCGATCATCCAGGCAGCATTCCTCCATGCGCGCGATCTGTTCCTCGTAATAGGCGATACGCCCGTCGATCACCTCGGAGAGCCGTGCGACCGGCAGCAGGTGCCCGAGGAACAGGACGAACAGGAAATCCGAACGGTAGCGGTCCGGCGCCGGCGGCTCCAACAGAGCCTCGAGCAGAGTCTGGCGGCCTGTCTCCGTGATCGAATAGACCTTTTTGTCGGGGCGTTTTTCCTGGGCCATCGCGGTGCCCTTCACGAGACCCTCTTCGGTCAACTTGGTGAGCGCCGGATAGATCGAGCCGAAACCCGTGTCCTGGAAGTGCCCGAGCGGCGGTTCCTCCAAGGCTTTCTTGATCTCGTAGCCGCTGGCGTCGCCCTTCGTCAGCACCGCCAGGCAAAGCGTCTTCGCGTCCATGGTCAAAGGTCCCTCTGAATGCCCGAAACAGATATATCGTTTCGAGATACACCGATTCAATATATTATTTTTCGATATAAAAAATCACGGGAGACACCCCTTGCCCATTTCCCCTCTTCGGTCCGAAAACTATATAAAAATCAAACAATTGCCCGATCATTCACCGGCATGTTATAAGTGTCTAGATCAATTGTGTAGGTGAAGCGATGAGCCTGTTGTCCGGCGCTACCTTGTCGAGCCTGGCGGCCCAGGTCCACAGCCTGGCGGTCTCGACCGCGAACGTCGCCAACATGCGCAGTGTAGATTACGTGCCGCAGCGGGTCGTTCAAACATCGGGTCCCGCCGGCGGGGTGCGCAGCGAGGCGGCCCCGATCTCGCCGCCCTCGATCCTCGTCTACGATCCGAGAAACCCGGCGGCGGACCAAGACGGGCTGGTCGCGCTGCCGAACGTCTCGCTCGAGGAAGAGTTCGTCGTGCAGCTCCAGGCCAAGCTGGCCTACAAGGCCAACCTTGCCGCCCTGAAGGCCCAGGACGAGGCGCTCGGCGACCTGCTCGACGTCGTCTCCTGAGAGGTCGCCACCCAGGGCGGACACGGTCCGTAATGACGGCGCGATCGACGCGCCACAATTAAACCTTGTTCAAATCGGCCTTCGAAGGTAGAAATATCCTGCTTTACCGGGCGTCCGGGGAGAAAGGACGCCTGCGAGGGCCTGAAGGAACAGATTGTGAACACGTTCGCGACGGATAAGCATTTGGACTCGAGCCGGCGCAGCCTCGTGGCAGCGCTGCGTCTCGACGCGCCGTCGCATGCCCTCCTGTCCGAAATCCTCCTCCTTAGCTGCCCCTGAGCGCTACAGCCGCCGGACTGCGGCAAGCGAGCAGGGGATCGTGACGAAGCCACGGGCCGCCAGCGGGCGGCAGCCGGAACCAAGGAGGAATTATCAGCCATGAACGACATCACGAAAGACGGCGAACGCGTCGTAATCTTCGATACCACCCTACGCGACGGCGAGCAGTCGCCCGGCTGTTCCATGAACCTGGAAGAGAAGATCCAGGTGGCCGAGGTGCTGGAGCAGATGGGGGTCGACGTCATCGAGGCCGGTTTCCCGATCGCCTCCAGGGGCGACTTCGAGGCGGTCAGCGAGATCGCCAAGCGGGTCAAGGAATCCACCGTCGCCGGCTTGGCCCGGGCGACGGCCAAGGATATCGACCGCGCCGGGGAGGCGGTGCGGCACGCGGCCCGGCCGCGCATCCATACCTTCATCTCGACCAGCCCGCTGCACATGAAGTACAAGTTGCAAATGGCGCCGGAGGCGGTGCACCAAGCGGTGATGGACAGCGTCGGCCAGGCCCGCAACCTGTGCGACGACGTCGAGTGGTCGCCCGAGGACGGTACCCGCACCGAGCACGATTTCCTGTGCCGCTGCGTCGAAACGGCGATCAAGGCCGGAGCACGCACGGTCAACATCCCCGACACCGTCGGCTACACCGTGCCGGAGGAGTTCTATCGGCTGATCGCCATGCTGATGAACCGGGTGCCGAACATCGACCAGGCGGTGATTTCGGTGCACTGCCACAACGACCTGGGACTGGCCGTGGCCAACTCGCTGGCCGCAGTGCAGGCCGGCGCGCGCCAGGTCGAATGCACCGTCAACGGTATCGGCGAGCGTGCCGGCAACGCGGCGATGGAAGAGGTCGTCATGGCGCTGCGGACGCGTCACGACACCATGCCCTACAAGACCGGGATCGATACGACCAAGATCATGAAGGCCTCGCGCCTGCTGTCCGCGATCACCGGCTTCAACGTCCAGCCCAACAAGGCGATCGTCGGGGCCAACGCCTTCGCCCACGAGTCGGGCATTCACCAGGACGGCATGCTGAAGAACGCCGGGACTTACGAGATCATGACCCCGGAGTCAGTCGGCTTGACCCGCTCGACCCTGGTCATGGGCAAGCACTCGGGCCGGCACGCCTTCAAGACCAAGCTGGAGGAGTTGGGCTTCAAGCTGGGCGACAATGAGCTGAACGATGCCTTCCAGCGCTTCAAGGATCTGGCGGATCACAAGAAGGACGTCTACGACGAGGACTTGATCGCCCTGGTCGACGACGCCGTGGTGCGCCACAACGACCGCATCAAGTTCGTTTCGCTGCAGGTCGTTTGCGGCTCCAAGGGCCCGCAGACGGCCGAGCTGGGGCTCGAGGTCGACGGCGAGACCAAGGTTGAGAAGGCCGACGGCAACGGACCGGTCGATGCGGTTTTCGCGGCGGTCCGCAAGGTCTTCCCGCACGAAGGCAGCCTGCAGCTCTACCAGGTCCAAGCCGTGACGGGCGGCACCGATGCCCAGGCCGAGGTGACCGTGCGGCTAGAGGAAGAGGGCAAGACGGTGAACGGTCAGGGCGCCGACTACGACACCCTGGTGGCCTCGGCCCGAGCCTACGTGAATGCGCTGAACAAGTTGCTGGTCAAACGGGAAAAGACGGCGCCCGCGGCGCTGTCGGCCTAGGACCCGGCAGCGGCATGGCGGGACCGAGGAAAGCATTTTCTTGAAATCGCCACGGCGGAAGGTTATTCCCTCCCCACGTCCGCCGTGGCGACTTCTTCACCTGATCGGATCGAGGATCTGACGTCGAGATGTTAGCACGCCTACTCGGCATGTTTTCCGCTGACATGGCCATAGACCTGGGCACAGCGAACACACTGGTTTACGTCAAGGGCCGCGGCATCGTCCTGAACGAGCCTTCGGTCGTTGCGATCGCCGATGTTAGAGGCAGGAAGCAAGTCTGCGCCGTAGGGGACGAGGCGAAGATGATGCTGGGCCGCACGCCGGGCAACATCCAGGCCATCCGGCCCCTGCGCGACGGCGTGATCGCCGACTTCGAAGTCGCCGAGGAGATGATCAAGCACTTCATCCGCAAAGTGCACAATCGGCACAGCTTCGCCCGCCCCCAGGTGATCATCTGCGTGCCCTCGGGCTCGACCGCGGTCGAACGGCGCGCGATCCAGGAGTCGGCGGAAAGCGCCGGTGCGCGGCGGGTCTTTCTGATCGAGGAGCCCATGGCGGCGGCGATCGGCGCCGGCTTGCCCGTGACCGAGCCGACCGGCTCCATGGTGGTCGACGTGGGCGGCGGCACCACCGAGGTCGCTGTGTTGTCTCTGGGCGGCATCGTCTACTCGCGCTCGGTGCGGGTCGGCGGCGACAAGATGGACGAGGCGATCATCGCCTATATCCGGCGCAACCATAACCTTCTGGTCGGCGAAGGTTCGGCCGAGCGCATCAAGAAGGACATCGGCACCGCCAGCCCGCCCGAGGACGGCGAGGGCGATACCATGGAGATCAAGGGACGCGACCTAATGAACGGCGTGCCCAAGGAGCTGATCATCTCGGAGCGGCAGATCGCCGAGGCCCTGGCCGAGCCCGTCGGGGCCATCATCGAGGCCGTCAAGGTGGCGCTCGAGCACACGGCGCCGGAGCTGGCCGCCGACATCGTCGACAAGGGCATCGTCCTGACCGGCGGCGGCGCGCTGCTGTGCAACCTCGACTTCGTGCTGCGGGCGTCGACGGGGCTGCCGATCTCGATCGCCGACGATCCGCTCAGCTGCGTCGCATTGGGCACCGGACGGTGCCTTGAAGAGCTCACGACCATGCGAAACGTGCTCATCGAGTACTAATTGTAAAGACTTTATTAACGTTCGGGCCCTATACGTTTGCGTGTAGCTTCCATAGACTGCGTCACGACCGTTGCTCCGACAGCGGCCCAGATCTCGGAGGGGGTGTGAATAGACGCGCGGGTTCCGTTATGCGCCTGGCTACGCCGGTCAAGGCGTGGACCCAGCGTTTTGCGCTTCTGTTTCTTGCCGGTGTCGCCGTGGCCCTCATGCTATTGGACAAGGCGGACAGCGTGGTGGTCGAACGCGCGCGCAGCGCCGTTGCCGACGCCGTCGCACCGATCCTCGATGCCGCCTCGCGCCCGGTGGCGACGTTCAACGAAATGGTCGAACAGGGCGGGCAGCTGGTTTCGGTCGCCGCCGAGAATGCCGAACTGCGCGAGCAGAACGAGCGGCTAAGGCACTGGGAGACCGTAGCGCGCCGACTCGAGGCCGAAAACGACGCCCTCAGGTCCACGCTTAAACTGGTTCCGGATCCGACGCTCCATTACGTGACGGCGCGGGTCATCGCCGATCAGGGCGGCGCCTTCGTCCGTTCGGTGCTGCTCAACGCCGGCGCGCGCGAGGGGGTCGAGCGAGGCCAGGCGGCCCTCACCGGCGACGGACTGGCGGGGCGCGTGGCCGAGGTCGGCAACGGCACCTCGCGGGTGTTGCTGGTCACCGACATGAACAGCCGGATACCGATCCTGGTCGGCGACGCGCAGGACCGGGCCATGCTGGTCGGCGACAACACCGCCGAGCCGCACTTGCGGTACCTGGAGCCACGGGTCGAAGTGAAGCCCGGGGACCGGGTGATGACCTCCGGTCACGGCGGGGTCTTCCCGCCGGGTCTGCCGGTCGGCCGGGTTACCTCGGTCGACGAGGAGGGTATCCGGGTGCGGCCCTTCGTCGACTGGGGGCACATGCAATATCTGCGCTTGGTTGATTTCGAATTGCCCGGCATACTGCACTCGTTTGACGGCAGCGAGTCGCCGGGGAACGGTCGGTGAAGCAAGGCGTCTGGCACCGCCTCGACATTGTAGCCCGCAGCCTGTCGCCCCTGGCGATCACGCTGCTGCTTATCATGGTCGGCATGGTGCCGCTGCAGATCCCCAAGATCGCGCCGGTCATCCCCTCGGTCGCGCTGATCGCGGTCTATTACTGGGCGGTACACCGACCGAACCTGATGACGGTCTGGGCGATCTTCCTGGTCGGGTTGTTTCAAGACCTCCTGTCAGGCGGACACCTTGGCGTCGGCATCATGGCCTTGTTGATGGTCCATGTCGTGATCGATACGCAACGCCGCATCTTCGCGCGCTCTTCGTTCCAGGCGCTGTGGGTGCTCTTCGCCATAGTCGCGGCCGCGGCGCTCTATCTCATGTGGCTGCTCAACTGCCTGCTCCAGGGAGTTTTTCTCGAGGTCCAGCCGGTTCTGTTCCAGTACCTGACGACCGTTGCGGCCTATCCCTGCCTGGCCTGGCTGTTCGCCCAGGCCCAGAAGGCCTTTCTCAAGTAACCGGGCGGGGACTAGGGGCGCCATGGCGCGACGCAACGACGACCAGACCCGGTACCGGATCTTCACCCGGCGCGCCATGCTGCTCGGCGTCGGTCAGGCGGCGCTATTGTCGACCCTAGCCGGGCGCATGTACTACCTGCAAATCCTCGAATCCGACCGCTACGCGACCCTGGCCGAGGACAACCGGATCAACCTGCGCCTGCTCGCGCCGCCGCGCGGGCGCATCATCGACCGCTTCGGCCTGCCGCTCGCCGACAACGTCCAGAATTACCGTGTCGTGCTGGTGCGCGAGCAGACCCGCGACGTCGCCTGGACGCTGGACGCGCTCGGCCAGATTATCGAGCTCTCGGACTACGACCGCGAGCGCGTGCTGCGCGAGACCGCCAGCAAGCGGGCCTTCGTACCGGTCACCGTGCGGGACAACCTGACCTGGCCACAGGTCAGCCGCATCGAGGTCAACGCGCCCGAGCTTCCCGGCGTCAGCATCGACGTGGGCCGGACTCGGCGCTACCTCTTCGGCGATCCGATGACGCCGGTCCTGGGCTACGTCTCGGCCGTGTCGGAGTCCGAGCTGACCGGAGACCCGCTGCTCGAGCTGCCCGATTTCAGGATCGGCAAGAACGGCGTCGAGCGCCAGCATGACCTGAAGCTGCGCGGCGCGGCCGGGACCAGCCAGATCGAGGTGAACGCCGCCGGCCGGGTGATCCGCGAGCTCAAACAGCGGCGCAACGAGGCCGTGCCGGGCAAGGAACTCGTGCTGACCCTGGACGCCGAGCTGCAGCTCTTTGTGCACGAGCAGCTCGCCGCGCACGAGAGCGCTTCGGCCGTGGTGATGAACGTGGAGAACGGCGAAGTTCTGGCCCTGGGGTCCGCGCCGAGCTACGACGCCAACGCTTTCAGTCTGGGCATCTCGCCCGAGTATTGGGGCACCCTGGTCAACGATCCGCTCTCGCCCTTGACCAACAAGGCGGTCGCCGGCCTTTACGCGCCGGGCTCGACCTTCAAGATGATGGTCGCGCTGGCCGCGCTGGGCGGCGGCGCCAGTCCCGGCGACTTGGCCTTCTGCCGCGGCTGGCTGGAGCTGGGCAACGCCCGCTTCCACTGCTGGAAGAAGCATGGCCACGGCTGGCTCGA
>CAMYMY010000134.1 GCA_947259625.1 uncultured Kiloniellales bacterium
TGTTCCGGTCGGCGATCGCCTGGATGGCGGCCAGCGATTCGGTGTCGGGCGGTTTGCGAAACAGGTGGGCGAAGCGCCGCTGCGGGCGCAAGTAGGCCTCGACCGGCACCTTGCGGCGGATCGGCGTGACGTCGGTGACCGCGCCGTGCTCGGCCTGGAACAGCGGAAACAGGCCGCTTTCCACCGCCAGGCGCGCCAGCTTGACGGTATCGCAGGGATTCGAACCCCAGCCCAGTGGGCAGGGCACGTGGACGTGCAGGTAGCGCGCCCCCGAGATCGCCATGGCCCGGGTCACCTTGGCCTCGAGGTCGTGGAGGTCGGCGACGCTCGCGGTGGCGACATAGGGAATGTCGTGGGCCATGGCGATCAGCGGCATGTTCTTGCCCTGGCCGAAGGTGTTGCCCGGGTGCGCGCCCACGGCCGGCGTGGTCGCGGTCCGCGCCGTCGCCGGGGTGCTGCCGGAGCGCTGCACACCGGTGTTCATGTAGGCCTCGTTGTCGTAGCAGAGGTAGAGCACGTCGTCGTTGCGCTCGAACATGCCCGAAAGGCAGCCGAAGCCGATGTCGACGGTGCCGCCGTCGCCGCCCTGGGCCAGAACGCGCACGTCCTTGCGGCCCTTGGCGCGCAGCGCCGCGGCGACACCGGTGGCGACCGCGGGTGCGTTGCCGAACAGGGAATGCACCCAGGGGATCTGCCAGGAGGATTCCGGATAGGGCGTCGAGAACACCTCGAGGCAGCCCGTCGCGTTGACCGCGACCACCTTGTTGCCGGCGGCGCGCATGGCCGTGTCCATGGCATAGCGGGCACCCAGGGCCTCGCCGCAGCCCTGGCAGGCGCGGTGGCCCGAGGTCAGTGAGTTGCTGCGGTCGAGGGTCGCCTGCACGGTGCGCGAGTCCGCGTCGAGCAGGCGGTTGCCGACCGTGAAGGTGCCGGTCTGATAGAACTTGATCCGTTGGGTCATGCCTTGCCTCGCCTCGCTTTACAACTAGCCCAGCTTGCCGCCGACCAGGCCCATGTCGCGCAGAATGTTCTCGGCGATCGGGCCGGAGCGGCGCTTCTCCCTGGCCCGCGCCAGCTCGCGGTCGACCACCGCCAGGTCGAGGTCCAGGAAGTGGGGGTCGTCGATCTCGTCCGCACCGGCCTGGGCGAACACGCGGTGCAGGGACTGCTTGGTGATCGGCCGCCCGCCGAGCCCGGCGATGACCGTGTAGACCGGCGTCCTCAGCCCGCGCAACGCCATGCGCACGTTGCTGGCGACGATGCCGCCGAGCCCCAGGGCGAGATCCTTTTCGACCACGACGACCCGCTCGGCATCCGCCAGCGCATCGCGCAGCTGGGCGAGCGGGAAGGGGCGGAAGGATACCACCTTGACCGCGCCGATGGCGACGTCGTCGTCGCGCAGCTCGTCGACCACGTCCTTGATCGAACCGATCACCGAGCCCAGCGCGATGACCACGGTCTCGGCCCCTTCGGTGCGGTAAGGCTTGATCAGACCGCCGGCCTCGCGGCCGAACACGGTCTGGAACTCGGCCGAGAGCTCCGGGATCACGTCGATCGCCTGCAGCTGCTTGTGGTGCGCGAGGTACCGGACCTCCATGAAAGCCTCCGGGCCCACCATGGCGCCCATGGTGATCGGCTCCTCGGGGTCGAGCATCTGCACCGGCTCGAAGGCGGGCAGGTAGCGGTCGACCTGGTCCGGATCGGGCACGTCGACCCGCTCGTAGGCGTGGGTCAGGATGAAACCGTCCTCGCAGACCATGACCGGCACGCTCAACTGCTCGGCCAGCCGGAAGGCTTGGATGTGCAGGTCGACCGCCTCCTGGTTGGATTCCGCATGGAGCTGGATCCAGCCCGCGTCGGCCATCGCCATGCTGTCGGAATGGTCGTTCCAGATGTTGATCGGGGCGCCGATCGCCCGGTTGCCGACGGTCATGACGATCGGCAGGCCCAGCCCGGCGGCATTGTAGACCGCTTCCGCCATGAACAGCAGCCCCTGGCTGCTGGTCGCCGTATAGGTGCGCGCGCCGGCCGCCGAGGCACCGATGCAGGCGCTCATCGCGGCGAACTCGGACTCGACGTTGATGTACTGGCAGTTGCCCAGTTCGCCTGCGCGCGCCAGCTTGCTCAGGCCCTCGACGATGTGGGTCTGCGGCGTGATCGGGTAGGCGCAGATGACTTCCGGGCGGCACAGCGCGATCGCCTCGGCGACCGCTTGCGACCCTTCGACCTGTTTGAGCATGTGCGGTTTCTCTGCGGCTAGTTGGTTCTGATGGAATCGTAGGCGGCGGTGGCGGCGGCGGCGTTCTTCTCGCCGATCTCGCCAGGGAATTTCTCGCGGATGGCCGCCGCGACCGAGGGCAGGTACACGCGCCGGGTCAGGGCCGCGAAGGCGCCCAGCAGAGCGGCATTGGGCAGCGGCCGTCCCACGAACTTGAGCGCCAGTTCGGTGGCGGGCACGGTGCAGATGTGGTGGGGCGGAAAACGTGTGACGTAATCGCCGAGGCCGAGGTCCGAGTAGCGGCGGGTCGTGTTGACGATCAGGTAGCCGCGGGTATCGAGGCCGCGGAACAGCTCGACCTGGTGGAGCAGGGTGGTGTCCTGGACGATCAGGGCGTCCGGGTTCATCACCGGCTCGCGCAGCCTGATCTCCTTGTCGTCGATGCGGCAGAAGGCCATGACCGGGGCGCCCATCCGCTCCGAGCCGAAGCTGGGGAAGGCCTGCGAGTACATGTCTTCCTGGAAGGCGGCGACGGAGAGCATCTCGGCGCTCGAAACCACCCCCTGGCCGCCCCTGCCGTGTATGCGAATCTGGAACATCCCGCTCCGACGCCTCTTGTCCTGGCACAAACCCCGGCAGCCATCCCCTATCGGATGCTGCCTGGAGGATGCCGCCTTGTCTACCGCTCAGCGCCGACTCTTTTTCGAGAATGCCAGACAGCCGATCGATGGAGGGACATGTTGCTCTTGTCCTGAGTTTCCGACCTTCGAGCCCCGTCAACCATGACCTATGTCAATTCTCGTTGCGGCCTGCCCTTCAATGGTAAACCGTGCCGGCGCCGCCAGCCTTGGCCTGAGGCTCCACGTGTCGCTTGACATCCTCGACGGTCGCTCGGTAAGTCATGCCGCGTCCACCCTTCGCAATCGTTCATCGAAAACCCGTGAAGAACCTGTTTTCCGGACTGCTGCTGGCCGTATTGAGCCTGCTCCTCTTCGCCGTCGCGGCCGAGGTCTACGTCAGGGCCACGCAGGGCGACGGCGAGAACTTCGACATCGAGATGTGGCGTTATGCCGGCGACCTGAAACGGGTCAGCGACATTCCCGGCATGGGACACGAGCACGTGCCCGGCCGCTCGGGCGTCTATATGGGCGTGCCGGTCGCGATCAACGCGCATGGCTGGCGGGACAAGGACTATCCGCTGGTCAAGCCCGAGGACGCGGTTCGCATCATGATGCTGGGCGATTCGGTGACCTTCGGATGGGGCGCGCCGCCGGAGGGCGTCACCGCCAATCTGCTCGAAGATATGCTCAACCAAGGCGGCGGTCGGCTCTACGAAGTATTGAACACCGGCATCGGCAACACCAATACGGCCATGCAGAGCGCCTATTTCCTCAACGAGGGCTACCGCTTCAAGCCGGACATCGTAGTGCTCAACTACTTCGTCAACGATGCCGAGCCGACTCCCGCCCGCAAGGAGAACGTCTTCGTCGAGCATTTCTACTCCGCGGTCTTCCTGGCCGGACGGCTGGATGTCTTCATGCGCACCTACTTCGGGCGCGGCGACTGGCGCAGCTATTACCAGGACCTTTACCACGACGACCAACCCGGCTGGCAGACCGCCAAGGAGGCCTTGCGGCAGCTCGCCGCCTTCTGCCGCACCGAAGGCATTCGGCTGATGGTGGTCAACTACCCGGAGCTGCACGAGCTTTCGCCCTATCCCTTCCAAGCGGCGAGCGACTTGGTGGCGGTCGAGGCCGAAGCCAACGGGCTTCCCTTCGTCGACCTCCTGCCCGCCGTGGCCGGCGAGGAGCCGCGCTCGCTCTGGGTCACCGCGACCGATGCCCACCCGAACGGCAAGGCCGCGGCCAGATTCGCCGCCCGCATCAAGCAGGCCCTGGCCGAAAGTTTCCCGCAGGCCTTCTAGGCTGGCCGACAGCCGCCCGGGCGGTCTGTGGCCTGATTGACAGAGCGCCACTTCCTCTTTATGCAGCGTGTTGCGCTGGCCCTGGTGCAGAACGGGCAGCGGCCTCCTATATGGTGGGCAGGCGAATGGCAGATCAAGGCAGAATGACGCACGAGTCCTTTGAACGCGAGGAACAGGTCAAGGGCTCGTCCGACCGCGCGTTCGGGCTGACCTTTGCCGCTGTCTTCGCCGTCCTGGCCGGCATTTCGGCATGGCGCGGCGGGCCTAGCTGGCCCTATACCCTGAGCGTGTCCGCGGTCTTCGCTTTGGCCGCCCTTGCGGTGCCTGGTCTTTTGGCTCCGCTCAATCGCGTATGGCTGAAATTCGGCCTGCTGCTGCACAAGGTCACGACGCCCTTGATCCTCGGATTGATGTTCTTCCTGGTGGTCACGCCGACGGCGCTGATCCTGCGCCTGTTCGGCAAGGACCTGCTGCACCTGGACAGTGACAAGGATGCCGCGAGCTACTGGATCGAGCGCCAGCCGCCGGGCCCCGACCCCGAGTCCATGCCGAACCAGTTCTGAAGCCGCGCAACAGCGAAAAGGGAAATACGTGCTCACTCTCGTTCGAGAACTCTGGTCCTTCATGCGGGTGCGCAAGAAGTTCTGGATGCTGCCGATCCTCGTCATGATGCTGCTGTTCGGCAGCCTGATCGTGCTCACCCAGGGTTCGGCCATCGCGCCTTTCATCTACACGATCTTCTGAAGGGCGCAGGAGCGGGGACCGCATGCGCATCCTGGGAATCTCAGCCTTTTACCACGACAGCGCCGCCGCCCTGGTCGACGACGGCCGGATCGTCGCTGCCGCTCAGGAAGAACGCTTTACGCGCAAGAAGCATGATTCGGGGTTCCCGCGGCAGGCGATCGCCGGCTGTCTGAGCCAGGGCGGGATCTCGATGGATCAGGTCGACTACGTTGCCTTCTACGACAAGCCGTTCCTGAAGTTCGAGCGCCTGCTGGAAACCTACCTCACCTTCGCGCCCCGCGGCTTTGCGTCTTTCGCCAAGGCGATCCCGATTTGGTTGAAGGAAAAGCTGTTTCAAAAGCAGCTTTTGCGCGACGAGCTGCGCCGCAACGACCCCGATTTCGATTGGGAGAAACGCCTGCTTTTCGGCGAGCACCACCAGAGCCACGCGGCCAGTGCCTTCTATCCTTCGCCCTTCGAGGAGGCGGCGATCCTGACCATGGATGGCGTGGGCGAGTGGGCCACCACCTCGCTCGCGCTCGGTCGCGGCAAGGACCTCGAGATCATCCGCGAGATCCACTTTCCGCATTCTCTGGGGCTGCTCTACTCCGCCTTCACCTACTACACCGGGTTCAAAGTCAACTCCGGCGAATACAAGGTGATGGGTCTTGCTCCCTATGGCGAGCCGAAATACGCCGAGGCCATCTTCGACCACCTGATCGAGGTGAAGCCCGACGGCAGCTTCCGGCTCAACATGGACTACTTCGACTACTGCACCGGGCTGCGCATGACCAACGAGCGGTTCGACAAGCTGTTCGGCGGACCGCCGCGCAAATCCGAGGACCTGCTCACGCAGCGCGAGATGGACTTGGCCGCCTCGATCCAGGCGGTCCTGGAAGAGGTCGTGCTGCGCCTGGGCAGGAACATCGCGACCCAGACCGGCCAGCAGAACCTCTGCCTGGCGGGCGGCGTGGCGCTCAACTGCGTGGCCAACGGCAAGCTGCTGCGCGACGGCTGCTTCGAGCGGGTCTGGATTCAGCCGGCGGCGGGCGACGCGGGCGGCGCGCTCGGTGCGGCGCTGACCGCCTATCACGGCTATCATCGCCAGCCGCGTAAACTGAACAATGCCGCGGACGCCATGCGGGGCAGCTACCTCGGGCCGAGCTTCGAGCAGGAGGAGATCGAACGGCGTCTGACTGTAGCGGGCGCCCAATTCGTCGTCCTGGAAGAGTCCGATATGGTGCGCCGGACGGCGGAGTCCCTGGCCGCGGAGCACGGGGTCGGCTGGTTCCAGGGCCGCATGGAGTTTGGCCCGCGGGCGCTCGGCAACCGCTCCATCCTGGGCGATCCGCGCTCGCCGCGGATGCAGAAGATGCTCAATCTCAAGGTCAAGTACCGCGAATCCTTCCGCCCCTTCGCACCCTCGGTATTGCGCGAGGACGTCGCCGAGTGGTTCGAGCTGGATGAGGACAGCCCCTATATGCTCCTGGTGGCCGATGTCGGCGAAGCGCACCGTCGGGCCATGAGTCCGGAGGAACAGGCGCTGTTCGGTATCGACAAGCTGAACGTGCCGCGCTCGGACATTCCGGCGGTGACCCACGTCGACTATTCGGCCCGGGTCCAGACCGTGCATCCGGAGACCAATCCGCGCTATCACGCGGTGATATCCGAGTTCAAGCGCCTGACCGGCTGCCCGATCCTGGTCAACACGAGCTTCAACGTGCGCGGCGAGCCGATCGTCTGCACGCCCGAGGACGCCTTCCACTGCTTCATGGGCACCGAGATCGAAACGCTGGTCGTGGGCAACTGCTTCCTCTCCAAGGCCGACCAGGACCCGGCCCTCAAGGTCGACTACAAGGACGCCTTCGAGCTGGACTAAAGGGGCCCGGGATCCTGCGCGTGGCCGATGCCTCATTCATGCCGCGGGGTGCCGCGACGACCTGCGCCAGGCGGGGCCCATGGTGATCTACGGCCTCTACGGCTTTACGCACGGCTGGGGCCGCGTGCTCACGGTGATGAGCCCGGAGGGCGCCGCCGCGGCCGCGCGCCATATCGTTGCCGGCGAGGACGTCGAGACCAATGCCGCTGACGGCAGACTCCCGCAGTACTTCGAGAAGCGCCGGGGGGCGCTCGCCGGGCTGGTCGAGGCCAACGGGATCGTCGTGCTCGACAAGGCGGAGTGGGACGCCAGGAAGCGCGATCTCGGCGATGGCATATGGTGACGTACCACAGGCCGCAAGGGTCATCTTCAGGACTACCGTTCCCGCCTCCGAACCACTAGAGTGCGTGCAGATGTCAGCCGGTGGGTCGGACTGTGGTCCGCGCGGTCGACGGGGTCTTGGGAAGAGGGGCGTTATGCAGAAATCGCTTTTGATCGATCCGGGCAAGTGCACCAGCTGTCTGCAGTGCGAACTGGCCTGCTCCTTCGAGCACGAGGGAGCCTTCAGTCCCGCAAAATCGCGGATCAGGATCTTCGAGTTCGGGCACGGCGCGCGCGCCATTCCCTATACCTGCACCCAATGCGCCGAGGCCTGGTGCATGCAGGTCTGTCCGGTGGAGGCCATTACCAAGAACCTGGCCACCGGCGCCATGGAGGTGAACGAGCAGGTCTGTGTCGGCTGCAAGGTCTGCACGATCGCTTGCCCCTTCGGCACGATCAACTACAACCCGGACTCCGGCAAGGTCGTCAAATGCGACCTCTGCGGCGGCGATCCGAAATGCGCGGAGGCCTGTCCCACGGGGGCGATCGCCTATGTGGACTCCGATTGGACGGGCTACGAGCGCATGAAGGCATGGGCCCAAACGGGCCAGGCAGCGAGCGCCTGACGGCCTCCAGCGGGAACGGGAATTCGGACGATGACGTGGCAAGGCAAAGTTCTGCGGGTCAACCTGAGCGAGGGGACCCATGACATCGAGCCCCTGAACAGGGAGTGGGCCGACCTCTACCTCGGCGAGCGCGGGCTCGCCACGAAATACCTCTGGGAGAACATGGACCCGAAGGCCGATCCCATGGGGCCGGAAAACGTGCTGATCTTCGCGACAGGGCCGCTCACCGGCACCATGTCCTCGACCAGCGGCCGCTATGCCGTAGTCACCAAGGGGCCGCTCACCGGCGCGATCGCCTGCTCCAATTCGGGCGGCAAGTTCGGCGCCGATCTGAAGTACGCGGGCTACGACCTGCTGATCGTCGAGGGGCGCGCGCCCAAGCCGGTCTATCTCCACATCGTGGACGAGTCCGTGGAGATACTGCCGGCCGACGACATCTGGGGCACGACCGTCTGGAACACCGAGGCGTGGATCAAGGCGCGCCATCAGAACCCGCGGCTCAAGGTCGCCTCGATCGGCGAGGCGGGCGAAAAGGGCGTGCTCTACGCCTGCATCGTCAACGACCTGCACCGGGCGGCCGGACGCTCGGGCGTCGGCGCGGTCATGGGCTCCAAGAACCTCAAAGCCGTAGCCTGCCACGGCACGCTGGGCGTCCGGGTCGAGGACCCGAAGCGCTTCATGGCGGCGGTCAAGGCGACCCACAAGCTCTTGGCCGAGAGCGAGGGCCGCCAGGACCTGACCGAGAACGGCACCGACTCCATGATCGACATGATGCAGGAGTTCGGCGGCCTGCCGACGCGGAACTT
>CAMYMY010000135.1 GCA_947259625.1 uncultured Kiloniellales bacterium
CAAAATCGCCCGGCCCTTCGGGTGGGGCGTATCGGGGTGCCGGGTGCGTTGCGGCGCTTGCCCGATGCACGCATCGCCCCCGGGCGCCCACTGCGCACCGCGCCTACCCGGGCGACCCGATCCGCTCCCATGAAATGCGTCCTTATCAGTGACCTTTGGTATTGGACAAGCTGTCCCCTCGGCGCGGTCGCCTCGCGAGCGCGCGGCCCTTGTCGATCGCCTTATCGCCCAGCTTGGCGCGGACCGCGTCGATCGCCCCTTCCACCCTGGCCCGCCGGGCGCGGTCCGGATCCGCCAGATCGGGCGGGTCGGCCTGGAGCGCGCCGACCAGGTCGCTCGCGCCAACGCCGATCAGGCGAAAGCGGCGGCCGTCGGCCTCGTGCGCCAGGACCTGCCGGGCGGCGCGGTACAGCTCCTCGGCCAGGCGCGTCGGGTCGGACAGGCGCCGGCTGCGGGTGAGTTGACGGAACTCCGCGGTCTTGAGCTTCAAGGTCACGGTCCGGCCGGCGAAACCGGCGCGTTTCAGGCGGCGGGACACCGTTTCGCAGAGCGGCCAAAGCCGTGCGGACAGCGCGTCCAGATCCGCGATATCCTCATCGAACGTGGTTTCCGCCGAAACGCTCTTTGTCGGGGCGTCGGTCTCGACCCGTCGGCCGTCCTCGCCGCGCGCGAAGCGGTACAGGCGCCGGCCCATGACGCCATAGCGGGCGACCAGATCCGATTCCTCGTGGGCCCAGAGATCGCCCACCTTGGTGATCCCGTCGCGCGCCAGGGCCTTCTGCAGGGCCGCGCCGGCGCCCCAGATGATGCCGACCGGCTTGTCATCCAGGAAACCGCGGGCCTCGGCGCGGCCGATCACGGCATAGCCGCGCGGCTTGTCCAGGTCCGAGGCGACCTTGGCCAGGAACTTGTTGTAGCTGAGGCCGATCGAGACGGTCAGCCCGCAGTCCCGCTCGATACGCCTGGCGAGCCCAGCCAGGCTGCGGGCGGGCGGCCCGCCGTGCAGGGCCTCGGTGCCCGAGAGGTCCAGGAAGGCCTCGTCGATCGAGAGCGGTTCCACCAGCGGCGTCAGCGCGCGCATCATGTGCCGGACCTCATGGCCGACACGCCGGTATTTGGCCATGTCGGGCGGCAAGACCACGGCCCCGGGGCAGGCCTTGAGCGCCTTGAACATGGGCATGGCGGAATGTACGCCATAGAGCCGTGCGACGTAGCAGGCTGCGGCGACCACGCCGCGCCGCCGGCCACCGATTAAAACCGGCCGGTCGCGCAGTTCGGGCCGGTCCCGTTTCTCCACGCTGGCGTAGAATGCGTCGCAGTCGATGTGGGCGATGGCGAGCTGCTCGAGTTCCGGGTGGCTCCTCAAGCGCGGCCCGCCGCACGCCGGGCAGCGCCCGTCTTCGGGCGAGGCCGGGAACAGCGCCAGACAGTCGCGGCATAGGGTGGTCACGGCTGGTCCGCGCCGTCTGCCGATGCGGCGGCACCCTCCGGCGGCCATAGCCACGCGGCGCCGCGTACGCCGCTCGAATCGCCGTGCTTGGGGGCCAGTATCGGGGTATCGACCCGGTCGGAGAATACGAAGGCCGGTAGCTTTTCGGGCACCGCTTCGTAAAGCCTTGCCAAGTTGGAGAGGCCGCCGCCCAGCACCACGGCGTCCGGGTCCAGCAGGTTGATTGCCGAGGCAAGCGCCCGGGCGAGGCGGTCTTCGTACCGCCGCAAGGCCGCCTCAGCCGCCGCATCGCCCTCCGCCGCGCGGACTGCGATCTCCTCCGCGGCCACGCTTTTCTGGCCGGCCGCGGCATGGTCCCGCGCCAGGCCGGGACCGGAGAGAAAGGTCTCGATACAGCCGAACCGTCCGCAGTAGCAGGGCGCTCCCGGCCGTTCCTCGTCGCTCGGCCAGGGCAGGGGGTTGTGCCCCCATTCGCCGGCGATCGCGTTGCGGCCGAGAATCGTGCGGCCGCCGACCACGATCCCGCCCCCCACACCGGTGCCCAGGATGACCCCGAAGACGACTCCGGCGCCCGCGGCGGCGCCGTCGATGGCCTCCGAAAGGGCAAAGCAGTTGGCATCGTTTTCGACCCGCACGGGGCGGTTCAGCGCGGCGGAGAGGTCCCGGTCGAAGGGCCGGCCGATGAGCCAGGTCGAGTTGGCGTTCTTGACCAATCCGCTGGCGGGAGAGACGGCCCCCGGTATGCCGATGCCGACGCTGCCCGGACGCCCCAAGTCGCGCTCCAGGCCGGCGACCAGTTCGGCCACTGCCGCGACCGTGCCGTCATAGTCGCCGCGCGGGCTGGCCCGGCGCCGGCGAGCCAGGACTTCGCCCGCCTCGCTCAAGGCGATCGCCGCGATCTTGGTGCCGCCGAGATCCACGCCGATTCGCATACGCACCCCGGATTCCCGAGCGCCCTTCCGGCCCATGCCCACTTGATTGGACCTTTTGTAAAATGCTAACGAATTATTAACTTTGGTTAAGTATACCGTTTATAGGGTAGAACTTGGATACGAGAAGATGGCTTGCTTGCCGGTCCGTGCCAAGGCCTGCCGGATCGTCCTTGTCTCGAAGGTCCAGGCAGGACACACAATTGTCGAAGGGGGCCGGAAATGACTGATGCGCCCAACGTCGAAACGGTGGAAGCGCCGAAAAAGACGAACGGATCGGCCAAAACCGTGATGGTCGTTGAAGACAACGACCTCAACATGAAGCTGTTCCACGACCTGCTCGAGGCGCACGGCTACAACATCCTTCAAACGAAGGATGGGATGGAAGCCCTCAGGTTGGCGCGGGAACATCGGCCCGACCTCATTCTCATGGACATTCAGCTGCCCGAGGTCTCGGGCCTCGAGGTGACCAAGTGGATCAAGGAGGACGACAGCCTCAAGTCGATCCCGGTCGTGGCCGTCACCGCATTTGCGATGAAGGGCGATGAGGAAAAGATTCGCGAGGGTGGGTGCGAGGCCTATATCGCCAAACCGATCTCGGTTACCAATTTCCTGCAAACTGTGGCGCATTTCCTGAGCTGAGGAACTGGTGCTGGAATCGGGGTCATGACAGCACGGATCCTCGTGGTCGATGATATTCTACCGAACGTAAAGCTGCTCGAGGCCAAGCTTTCAGCGGAATATTTCGACGTTTTGACGGCCGGCGACGGGCCCTCTGCCGTCGAAATCGCACTCAATGAGATGCCGGATCTGATCCTGCTCGACGTCATGATGCCGGGCATGGACGGCTTCGAGGTCTGCAAGCGTCTCAGGTCCGATCCCAAGACCCGTCACATACCGGTGGTCATGGTGACCGCGCTCAGCGATGTGAGCGACCGGGTTCGCGGCCTGGAGGCGGGGGCCGACGATTTCCTGTCCAAGCCGGTCAACGATGTCGCGCTGTTCGCGCGGGTGCGCTCGCTCGTGCGCCTCAAGATGATGATCGACGAGTTGCGCCTGCGCCAAGCGACCTCGGGCAGCACGGACGTGCTGGAGGACGGGTCCTTGGGCAGCGAAAGCGAAGCCGAGAACGCGCGCATCCTCCTGGTCGAGAACAATCAGTTCACTGCGGACAAGCTGGTGGAGTTCCTGACCGAGGCCGGCCACACGCTGGATAGGGCAAGCCTGGCGGCAGAAGGGCTCGGCCTCGGCCACGAGAATGACTACGATCTGATCATCGTCAGCCTTCGGATCGACGGCGAGGACGGATTGAGGCTTTGTTCTCAGTTTCGCTCTCAGGAACAGACCCGGCACGTCCCGATTCTCCTGGTTCTGGACGATGTCGATCTTCCGAAGCTGGCCAAGGGCCTCGAGCTGGGTGTCAACGACTACCTGGTCAAGCCGATCGACCGGAACGAATTGCTGGCTCGCACCCGCACGCAGATCCGTCGCCGCCGCTATCACGACAAGTTGCGCGCCATGCTTCAGAGCAGCGTGTCCATGGCCTACACCGATGCGCTCACCGGGGTGTACAACCGGCGCTACATGAACTCGCATCTGGATCGCAAGATCCTGGAGATCGCGGAGGCGGGCAAACCGGTATCGGTGATGATGTTCGACATCGATCACTTCAAGCCGGTCAACGATACCTACGGCCATGCCGCCGGCGACGAGGTTCTGAAGCAGTTGGCTGCACGGGTCGCCGACAACGTGCGCGATTTCGACATGGTCGCCCGCTATGGCGGCGAAGAGTTCGTCGTCATCATGCCCACCACGCCCCCCGAAGCGGCTTTCATGGTGGCCGAACGCGTGCGCAATCGCATCGCCGATACGCCCTTTCCGATTCCCGGCCGAGAGGAGCCGCTGGAGGTCACTGTCTCGATCGGCGTGGCTACGACCATCGACCCTTCCGAAGAGGCGGCCAGTCTGGTGGCCCGGGCCGACGCCTCGCTCTACGAGGCCAAGCGCGCCGGGCGCAACCGGTCCTGCTCGGCCGAACTCCCGACCCCCCCCGCGGGCGATCAGGTGGCCGCCGTGGGCGGTTAGAATCAAGGCCCGAAAAGCAAAACGGCCGCCCGGAACGGCGACCGCAGTTATCCTCGGCGAAGACCCCCAGAGGGATTACTTCATCTTCGATTCCTTGAAGAGCACGTGCTTGCGCGCGACCGGGTCGTACTTGCGCAGGCTCAGTTTCTCGGTCATGTTCCGCGGGTTCTTCTTGGCAACATAGAAGTAGCCGGTGCCTGCGGTACTGACCAGCTTGATTTGCAGAGTGGTCGGTTTGGCCATGGCGCTCACCTCGTTGCGCAGGAATTCTTCAGTCGGACCGGGAGGATAGCCGGACCGCCGGTCAAGTCAAGCCCGCCGGTCGCCCGGCCCGACGGTGTGGCGTGGTCGCTCGCTGCCGCCGACCCATCGGAAAAGGGCGGCCGGGCGGGTTAGGTTACTGTCAGTAGAGTCATGGGCCAGGGCTTCACGAAGCACCAGGGCGGTCACCTCGGCGATCGGCAGGAGGCCGGCCTCCTCGACCGGCACCCAGCGCAGGTCCTGTAATTCCCCGTCGCCCGCCAGGTCGCCATAGGCGGCCTGGCCGTCGGCGCGAAAGAACCTCGTATGGAAGCGGATCGGCGAGCGCGTCGGCGTGACAGCTCGGGCGACCAGAGCGAGCGACGAGAAGGCCGGTGCACGGCCGGCGCGGCAGAAGGCCCGCCATACCTCCGCCGGCCCCGCGGCGGCGGTATCGATCTCCGTGGGCTGCGGGGCCGGCCGGTCGGCGACCAGCAAGCCGGTCTCCTCGAAAGTTTCACGCAGAGCCGCACGGGCGAAAAGCGTCAGGTGGCGCTTGGTCGCATTGTCCGTTCCCTCTGGCGGCGAGGTCATGGTCTCGGTGAAGCCAGAGGGGCGCGCATCCGCACGCTCGACACGGCCACCGGGAAAGACGTAGACCCCGGGCATGAAACGCGAGGCACGGTGGCGCCGGCCCATCAAGACCTCGGCCTTGCCGCCCATCCCACGAATCAACAGCAAACCGGCGGCGTCCACCGGCCTGACAGGTCTCCGGGTCACCGGCGCGAACCGCGAACGAGGCTCAATTTGTGGTGCGCTCGGCGGTCGTCGGGCCGCCGCGCAGGGCCTGGGCATACAGCGTGGCGTCGCCGAGCAGCCCGAGCGCCACCTGCAGGTCGATATCCGGATCGTTCTCGCTCACCGGACACTGAGCCCGCAGTGTCGAGAGCCCCGCTTCGTCGTCCAAAGCTATGGATCGGCTGCGGGCGGCCCGGTCGACGCGCATATCTCCGCGCCGCACCCGTTCGAGCAGGCCGGTCGCATCCGAGACCTCGCCACTGGTGCAAACATCGGGAAGAACGCCGCGATTCTGCAGGGCGTAGCCGGACGGCGCATGGAAGCGGGCCCAGGTCAGGGTCAACTCACCCTCGTTGGGTAGCCGCAGAACCGTCTGCACCGTGCCCTTGCCGAACGAATTGCTGCCGATCAGCACACCGCGCCCGGCGTCCTGCAAAGCCGCGGCGACGATCTCCGAAGCCGAAGCCGAGTTGCCGTTGACCAGGATCGCGAGTGGCAGGCCGGCCGCAAGGTCGTCTTTCCTAGCGTCGAAGAACTGGTGGCTGTCCGGATGACGGCCATGGGTCGAGACAATGCGGCCATGAGTAATGAAGAGATCGGAGACCGAGACCGCCTGGTCGAGCAATCCGCCGGGATTGCTGCGAAGGTCGAGTATGAAGCCCTCCAGGCCTTTGCCTTGTTCGCGCTTGGCTTGAAGGATCTTCTCGCGAAGGGTCTGGGCCGTACTCTGGTTGAACCCCGAGACGCGGAGGTAACCGATGTTGCCTTCGGCCCGGTAGCTCACGGTTTGAGGCACGATATGGGCGCGGGTGAGGCTGAACGTCAGGCGCCCCGGCATGGAGGGCCGCGCCACCGTCAGCAATAGGGTGGTCCGGACCGGGCCGCGCAAGCGCTGCACCACCAAATCCTGGG
The DNA here is from genome assembly GCA_947259625.1 of uncultured Kiloniellales bacterium. Taxonomy (GTDB): domain Bacteria; phylum Pseudomonadota; class Alphaproteobacteria; order Kiloniellales; family JAKSDN01; genus CAMYKD01. The sequence continues at coordinate 6,415 of CAMYMY010000135.1, forward strand.
ACAGGCCCACCGCACTCTGGCCGTTGATTTCGGTGATCAGGTCCTGATCCTCGAGCCCGGCGGCCTCGGCCGGCGTGTCCTCCATGACCGAAAGGACCTTCACGCCCTCGTCGACCACGCGAATGCGTACGCCGATGCCGCCGAATCCGTCCCGACTGGCCCTGTTTTCGCGCGCTCGTTCGCGTCCGGCGTAGCGGGAGAAGCTGTCGAGTTCCGTGATCATGCCGCTGAACACGGCTTCGTAGACCGCCTCGGGTTCGGCCACACCCAGTGGCTCCGAGCCGTGCCGAATTTCCTCGATGACATTGGCCGTCAACCGACCCCAGCCGTCCGTATCGTCGGGGTGCGGGGCGTCGAACCGGCCGGTCGCCTGGCCTTCGATCTTCAATGACACCAAGTGGTCGCCGTAGAAGACGCTGACAGCCGGATCGAGATTCGACAGGCCGTCAAGTCCCGCCAGGGCGAGTTGGGGGGCCGTGAAGTCCTCGATATAGACGTCGACCACGTCCTGATACCCGGTGCGGAAGATCCGGGACGCGCGATCCACATCGTAGTCTCGTGAAGCATAACCGTCCTGCAAGGCGCAGCCGAACAGCAGGAAAGCCAGCGGCAGTCCGAGCACACGGCGCGGCAGCCGGGCCTTGACCCGGCGCGACGGCGATATGGACAGGCCTGATCCCGGTGAGGTCTGGTTCACGCCCGGAGTTCCCTAGTCATTCCCTGAGCCAAGAATATAAGCGATTGAAATCAATATATGCCAGCAGGATTCGCCACGAGGGCCAAAATCCGGAGCCGGCGGTTCCCCAACTGCCAGTAGACCCCTGCATATGTGAATAACCGGTTAAAGAGCCGCCGGCGGCCGCACGCGAGGGCCCAGGTCTCATCGGCTCCGGCCTTTCCGGCGGCCCGGCTTGCCACCGGAACGGCGGACCGTCTTCTTGCGGGGGGCGGCGGTCTCTCCGCCACTGCTTTTCCGCCGGCCGGCTTTCAGGGGATGCCAGGCGCCGGTTCCCCCGGCCTCGTCGACCGGACCACTGCCGGCCTCCGCCACGCCCGCCTCGTCGTCTTCCAAGAGGCGCAGCACGATGCCTCCGGTGATCGGGTCCGCCTCGCTCAGGCGTGCCGCCACGGTTTCGCCGAGGCGATAGACGCGGCCCCAGCGGCGCCCCACCAGTCGGTGCCCGGCCTCGTCGTGGTGGTAGAAGTCGTCCGGCAGGGTGCTGATCGGCACCAGCCCGTCCGCCCCGCTGTCGCTGAGCGCGATGAAAAGCCCGAAGCGCGTGACGCCCGTGATGCGGCCCGTGACCACCTGGCCCAGCTGGTCTTGCAGGAAGGCCGCGGTGAAGCGGTCGACGGCCTCTCGTTCGGCGGCCTGGGCGCGGCGCTCGGTGGTCGAGATGTGCCGTCCCGCCTCCGCAAATCCGGCGCCGGCCTCGGCCGGCAGGCCGTCCTTGCCGAGGCCCAGGCCGGCGATCAGCGCGCGGTGCACCAGAAGGTCGGAGTAGCGTCGGATCGGCGAGGTGAAGTGGGCATAGCGCGACAGAGCGAGTCCGAAATGGCCGAGGTTGTCGGGCGCATAGGCCGCCTGGCTCTGCGCCCGCAGGACGAGCTCGTTGACCATGGGTGCATGAGGGGTGGCGGCCACCTTTTTCAGGATCTGGGTGAAGGCGCGCGGCTTGATCACCTGGCCGCGCGCCAGCTTGAACCCGAACGAGGCCAGGACCTCCCTGAGCGCCTCCAGCTTTTGCGGGTCGGGCGCGTCGTGCACGCGGTACATGCAGGGCTGTCGCCGGGCCTCGAGGGTTTCGGCGGCGGCCACGTTGGCGGCGATCATGAACTCCTCGACCAGCCGGTGGCTGTCGAGCCTTTGCCGCGGCGCGATTCCCGTGACCTTGCCGTCCCGGCCGATGAGCACCTGCGTTTCGGGCAGCTCGAGGTCCAGCGTGCCGCGCCGGTCGCGCGCGGTCGCGAGCGCCTCGAAGGCCCCGTACAGCGGTGCGATTACCGGTTCCAGCAGCGGGCCCGTGACGTCGTCCGGGTGGCCGTCGCGCGCCGCCTGGACCTGAGCGCATCAGGCCCCGGACGAAGCGGTGGCGCCGGACCCGTCCCTCGGCGTCGAGCCCGAGGTGGGCGGCCAGACAGGGCCGTTCCTCGTCCGGTCGGAGCGAGCACCAGCCGTTGGAGAGGGTCTCGGGCAGCATCGGCACCACCCGGTCGGGAAAATAGACGGAATTGCCCCGCTCGTAAGCGCCGCGATCCAGCGCGCTGTCCGAATGGACGTAATGGGCGACGTCCGCGATCGCCACCACCAGGTGCCAGCCGCGGGGCGCCTTCGGGTCGTCGTCGGGCGCCGCCCAGACCGCGTCGTCGAAGTCGCGGGCGTCGGCGCCGTCGATCGTGACCAGCGGCAGGCCGCGCAGGTCCTCGCGCCGGCCGAGCCCGGCCGGGCCCGCCCCCTCGGCCTCCGCCAGGGCCTCGGGGCTGAACACGGTCGGGATGTCGTGCTCGTGAATCGAGATCAGGCTGAGCGCCCGGGACTCGCCCAGGTGGCCCAGGCGTTCCAGAACGACGACCTCGCGCTGGCCCAGGCGCGGGTGATGGGGCTTCAGCTCGGCCAGCACCAGCTCGCCGGGCCGCGCCCCCGACGCGTCCTCGCCACGGACCACGAAGTCGGTCCTGGCGCGGCGGTCCGTCGGTCGCAGGCGGCCACCCCGCTCGCCCCGCTCGTAGATGCCGAGCACGCGCCGGGGCACGCCGCCCAGGACGCGGATGGTCCGCCCCTCGTAGGCCTCCTCCTCGACGCGGCGCAAGCGTACGAGCGCCCGGTCTCCGGCCTTGAGGGCCGGCCGGCCGCGGCGCTCGGGCGCCATATAGATCTTGGGCGGCGCTCCCTCGCCCCGCCAGACCGCGGGCCGGGCCAGCAGCTCGCCGTCCGGATCGGGGCCGGCGATCTCGACCACGACCACCTCCGGCAGCCCGCCGGCCCGGGTCAGGCGGCGCTTCTCCTGGCGGTCCAGGTGCCCTTCCTCCTGCAGCTCCTTGAGGACGGCCTTGAGCGCGACGCGGTCCGGACCGCGGATCTGGAAGGCCCGCGCGATCTCCTTCTTGCCGACCGGCACCGGGCTCTCGCGGATGAAGTCGAGCAGCTCCTGCTTGCTCGGAAACGGCGCGGCTTTGGATCTGGGTTTCGCCAAGACGGCTGTCCCGTCATTCGGCGGCGGGCTTGCGCGTGGATCGCTTCTTGGTGCCCGCCTTTGCCTTGGATTTCTTCTTCGTGTTTGGATTTGCCTTGGCTTTCGGTTTTGTTTTCGCTTTTGGTTTCGCTTTCGGTTTTGCCGCCGCTTTTCCTTTCGCGGCCCGTGCAGCGAGCAGGTCCACCGCCATGTCCAGGGTCGCGGCGTCCATATCGGCGCCCTTCGGCAGCGAGGCGAACAGCCGCCCGTGCTTGACGTAGGGCCCCCAGCGGCCGCTGTGCAGGGTGACCGGCTTGCCGTCGGTGGGGTGGTTGCCGAGCGCCTTGCCGGTGCCGCCGCCGCGCGCCGGCGCCTCGGCCAGCAGGGTTACCGCGCGGTTGAGGCCGATGGTCAGCACGTCGTCGTCGCCCTTGAGCGAGCAGTAGGTGCTTCCGTGTTTTATATAGGGACCGTAGCGGCCGATTCCCGCGGAGATGATCTCGCTGGTCTCGGGATGCCTGCCGATGTCGCGCGGCAGGGCCAGCAAGTCGAGCGCCCGGCGCAGCGTGAGCTCGTCCGGCGCCTGGGCGCGGGGCAGCGAGACGCGCTTGGGCTTCGCGCCCTCTTCGCCCATGCCGAGCTGGGCATAGAACCCGAAGGGTCCCTTGCGCAGGGTGACCTCCTGGCCGCTTTCGGGATCGCGGCCCAGGACCTTCGGCTCGTTGGGCAGGACCGCTTCGCCGTCGGCGCCGTTGCCGGGGACGGCGAGCGGACGGGTGTAGCGGCAATCCGGATAGCTGGAACAGCCGATGAATCCGCCGTTCTTGGCCAGACGCAGCCCGAGACGGCCGGTCTTGCAACTGGGACAGGCGCGCGGGTCGACCTCCGGTGCATCGGGGTTGGCCGGAAAGAAATGCGGGCCGAGGTCCTCGTCGAGGGCATCGATCACCGCGGCGATACGAAGCTCCCGGGTCTCGTCGACCGCCTTGTGAAAGGCGTCCCAGAACTGGTGCAGCACTGCCTTCCAGTCAATCCGTCCGCCCGATATGTCGTCGAGCTGCTCCTCGAGGTCCGCCGTGAAGCCGTACTGCACGTAGCGCTCGAAGAAGCTGGTCAGGAAGGCGGTCACCAGGCGGCCGCGGTCCTCGGGCAGGAAGCGGCGTTTTTCCAGGCGGACGTAGTCGCGGTCCTGCAGCACCTGCAGGGTCGAGGCATAGGTCGACGGCCGGCCGATGCCCAGCTCCTCCAGCCGCTTGACCAGGCTGGCTTCGGTGAAGCGCGGCGGCGCCTGGGTGAAATGCTGCTCCGGGGTCACGCCCTCGCGTTTCAAAGGGTCGCCCTCGGCGAGCTTGGGCAGGCGCGCGTCCTCGCCCTGCGCACCCTCCCTGGGCTCGTCCCGGCTTTCCTGATAGAGCGCCAGAAAGCCGTCGAAGAGGACGGTCGAGCCGGTGGCGCGCAGCCGCGCGGTCTTGCCGTCCACGGCGATATCGGCCGCCACCTGCTCGACCCGCGCGCTCTCCATCTGGCTCGCCACGGTGCGCTTCCAGATCAGCTCGTAGAGCTTGCGGGCGTCGGGCTCCAGGCGGCGGGCCAGGTCCTCGGGCCGGCGGGTCAGGTCGGTCGGCCGGATCGCCTCGTGCGCCTCCTGGGCGTTCTTGGCCTTGGTCTTGTAGAGCCGCGGCGCGGAGGGCAGGTAGGCGTCGCCGAAGCGCTCGAAGATCACCTCGCGGACGGTGCCCAGCGCCTCGCGCGAGATGTGCACGCCGTCGGTCCGCATGTAGGTGATTAGGCCGACCGTCTCGCCGTCCAGGTCGACCCCCTCGTAGAGCTGCTGGGCGAGGCGCATCGTCCGGGTCGCGCCGAAGCCCAGCTTGCGCGAGGCGTCCTGCTGCAGGGTCGAGGTGGTGAAGGGCGGGTAGGGGTTGCGCCGGGTCTGCTTGCGCTCGACGGTATCGACGGCGAAGCGCTCCGCCTCGCGCAGTTGCCGGGCGGCGGCCTCGGCGGCCGCCTCGTCCCCGAGGTCGAACTTCTCCAGCTTGCGGCCGTCGAGATGCGTCAGCCTGGCGCCGAAGGACGCGTCCGACGGGGTCCTGAGCGCGACCTCGATCGTCCAGTATTCTTGCGCCTTGAAGGTCTCGATCTCGGCCTCTCGCTCACAGATCAGGCGCAGCGCCACCGACTGAACCCGGCCCGCGGACTTGCTGCCCGGCAGCTTGCGCCAGAGCACCGGCGAGAGCGTGAACCCGACCAGGTAGTCGAGCGCCCGGCGCGCCAGATAGGCGTCGATCAGCTCCGTGTTGAGCTCGCGCGGGTTCTGGAAGGCCTCGCGCACGGCGCTCGCGGTCACCTCGTTGAACACCACCCGCTTGACCTCGACGCCGGCGAGCGCCCGGCGCCGCTTCAGCTCCTCGACGATGTGCCAGGAGATCGCCTCGCCCTCGCGGTCCGGGTCGGTCGCGAGAAACAGCCGTTCGGCTCCCTTGACCGCCCTGGCGATCTCCTTCAGGCGCTTGTCCGCCTTGGCGTCGACGGCCCAGCTCATGGCGAATTCCTCGTCGGGCCGGACCGAGCCGTCCTTGGCCGGCAGGTCGCGCACGTGCCCGAAGCTGGCCAGCACCTGGTAGTCCCTGCCCAGGTACTTGTTGATCGTTTTGGCCTTGGCGGGAGATTCGACGACGACGACAGCGTTCATGTGGGCCAGTTCCGATTCCTTCAGAGCGGCAGAGCCGCGAAAGGTCAGGACGGCCCGGTATCGCCCGCGGCGATGGAAGAGAAACGGTTGCCCGGGTGACGCTCGGCCCGTCCGGCCAGCTCCAACTCGAGCAGGACCGTATTCACGACTGCCGGGGACAGATGGCACTGCCGGACCAGTTCGTCAACCGCCACCGGCGCGGGGCCGAGCAATTCCTCGACTGCCCCCCGGCCGGACGAGACCTCGGTTTCCGCCGCCGCCGGCGGCGTTTCGGCCAGGAACTCCGAGGGCTTCGGCGGCCCCTCGAGCGGCTTGATCATGCCGTCCAGTGCCTGGACCACGTCGTCGGCGCTCTCGACCAGCCCGGCGCCCTGGCGCAGCAGGTCGTTGCAGCCGCGTGCCCGCGGGTCGAGCGGCGAGCCTGGCACGGCGAAGACCTCGCGCCCCTGGTCGAGGGCGAGCCGCGCGGTGATCAGCGAGCCCGAGCGGGGCGCCGCCTCGACCACCAGGACGCCCAGCGACATGCCGGAGATGAGCCGGTTGCGCCGGGGAAAGTGGCGCGCCTGCGGGACGGTGCCCGGCGGCATCTCGGAGAGCAGCACGCCGCGCGCGGCGATTTCGCCGTGAAGGGCCTCGTTCTCGGGCGGGTAGATCACGTCCAGGCCGCCGGCCACGACCGCGGCGGTGCCGCTCTCGAGCGCGCCCTGGTGGGCCGCCGTATCGATGCCGCGGGCCAAGCCG
>CAMYMY010000136.1:0-8450 GCA_947259625.1 uncultured Kiloniellales bacterium
CGCAGCACGGAGCCGTACAGCGTTTCCTTCTTGAACCTGCCCCGGACCAAGTAGTTATCCGGCAGCTTGTTGTCGGGCCAGACCTGCCAGCGCAGGTGCTGCTCGTTGATCAGGATGCCGGTCGGCAGATCCGACCGTGCGACCAGGACCTCGGTCTGGACCGGCTTCTCCGTTTTGACGACCGGCGCCGCCGTCTGGCGGTTGGCGTCGAGCCAACTGCGCACAACGAATACCGTTCCGATGGTCATCAGGAGCGCTGCGGCGATCAGCATTATGCTACGTGCAGACATGGCTCACCGTTCTCCTAGACGGGCAATCGGCGCTTACACTAACCCGGTAAGGGTAAAGGCGACGTAAAGGCCCCCTGTGGCGATGGCTACGGCATAGGGCATGGGCCGCTTGGCGAAGTGCGGATCGGCGGGCGCCAGGAAGAAGAGTCCGGGGCTTGTCGCCTGCGACAGGCGGTGGCGGAACCAAAGCACCAGAGCCATCGCTCCACCGGCAATACCGGTGAGGATCAGGAAGTCGACAAAGAGCTCGGTCCCGGCCCAAAGGGCGACTGCTGCGACCAGCTTGGCGTCGCCTCCACCAATGATCTTGCGGACGTGGAGCAGAAACCCTAAGACCAGCAATACGCCACCGATGATGATCGCGCCGATCCAGTCGACGTCGGAGCCGGTGGAAAGGATATGGGCGGGATAGAGCAATGCGATCGCCAAGCAGTAGCGATTGGGGATGATCAAGAACCGCGTGTCGCTGATGGCGGCGGCCACGAGGAGGCCCGCAAATCCCAGTACGGCCACCAGTGAAATATCGGGAAGGGGGATCATCGCGGGCCGCGGATATGGATGGCGCTAGTAGAAAGGGCCAGGGCATTGGACGCCCCGGCCCCTATATCTTGCGATAGAATCAGACGTTCCGAAGATTCCGGCCCGTCCGCTTCGATCAGCCGGCCGAGTTCACGGCGTTAGCCAGCTCGCCCGAAACCGTGGAGAACAGGTTCGACAGGGACTCGCCCATGCCGCGCAGGGCGGCGATGGCGGCGACCGAGACCAGAGCGGCGATCAGGCCATACTCGATGGCCGTCGCGCCGGACTCGTCCTTTGCGAATACGCGAATAGCCTTCAACATGGTTGCAACCTCCTATTACAGGGCATAACCAATCCGAATAATCACCTGTCTGATTTAAAAAAAGGTTAAAGCATTTGCTGTTTTTGATTTGTAAAGAAAGATTAATACATGTAGATACAGAGCTTATATAGTGAAATTTCAACTTTAGAAAAATAATATCAAGTATTTTCTGAAAAATCTCCTCACCCGGCCTGGAATTCCGCGGGACCGGGATCATGCGATATCTGTGCCGGAGGCGGTCTGAGTGTAACGATTTGGCAAGGGGAGGGATCCTATACCGCCCGTTCCGTCGGTCGCCGGCGAACGGAGTACGATTCGTGCTGACACTGGCCTTGAGCCCCAATATCACGGGGTATTTGTCCCGGCTGGCGGGCGTGCTTCTGGCCCATCGCTGGGTGATCGCAGTCGTCCTGTTCTATCTGGCGGGCGCCTATCTGATCGCCCATTCGTATGGCGTACCAGAGCGCATGTCCGTGCTGACCTATGGCCTTGTGGTCCCAAAGATAACGGCGATCTACCTGTTCTTCTTCGCATTGTTCTATCTCGTCTATGTCATGGTGGTCCGGCGGCCCTCGCGGCTGATCGGATATGTGGTCGCGGATGTCGCAAGGAATTGGCTGAGCGTCGAGCGACTGCTGGGCGGCCTGGTGATGATCTTGGTCTTGCAGGTCTTCTTCTCGGCCTTTACTTCCATGAAGGCCCTGATACCGATCATGAACCCATTCGCCTGGGACGCTACCTTTGCCGAGTGGGATCGGGCTCTGCACGGCGGCCGGGACCCTTGGGCCCTGATCCAGCCGCTGCTCGGTTATCCGGCTGTCACGACCGCCGTCAATTTCCTCTATCAGTGTTGGCTCTTCGTGCTTTACGGTTTCTTGGTCTGGCAGGCGTTCAGCACGCGCGACCAGCGTCTGCGTATGCAGTTCTTTGTGGCCCTGTTGCTCCTGTGGGCGCTGCTCGGCAACCTTGCGGCGACCGTGTTCTCCTCGGCGGGCCCGGTCTACTTCGGCCGCGCCACCGGCCTGCCGGATCCCTTCGAACCGCTCATCAGCTATCTGCGGGCGGCCAACGAGGTTTCGCCGGTTTGGGCATTGGACATTCACGACAGGCTGTGGAGCGCCTACGTCACGGACAGCGGTCAGCTGGGCAAGGGAATCTCGGCCATGCCGAGCATTCATGTCGCGACCGCCGTGCTCTTTGCCCTGACGGCCTGGCGGGCGAGCCGCGCCCTTGGCATCGTATTCACGGGCTATGCCGTCGCGGTCATGGTCGGTTCGGTGCACTTGGCGTGGCATTACGCGCTGGACGGCTATGTCTCGATCGTCCTGACCTACCTGATATGGCGTGCCGCCGGCTGGTGGGCCGCGCGCAACAAGGTGCTGGCGCCCAGCTAGTCTACAAGAATGTCCGGCGCGAGCGGTATGATGTTGCCGCAGGGCGACCGCAGATAGCTCTGTTCGGGTCTTCGAGCCACCGGAATGATGGGGATGCCCGCGCAATCCGTGAGCGGCGTTCCTCGATAGGGTTCCATAAGCATGTGCGGATTGCGATAGCCTCTGAGGATGATCGCCGTTTCATCCCGGGTGTAAGTAGCGCCGCGTGCTATGTCGGCGATGTTCGGACTGCTCGGGCTGATCGAGAGCTCTCCCAGGTCCGATGCCACGGCCAGGATCTCGGCCTGCTTCGGGGTTACCTCAAAGGTCACGGTCTTGCCGATTCCGGTCTGATTGCTCCGATTGTCCGGGGACTGGTCAATCGCCAGGATTCGCATGTTCCTCAAAATGGTTTCACTGATCTGCTGCGCAGCGCGGCCGATCTTGACCTTATGGGTCAGGACCAGATCGACCCGGTTGCCTGGGAGGGCAAGTCCGTCGATGTTGGAAGCCGCGCTGATATCGATGGCGCGCGCGCGGTGGCCGGGCGTCAGCGCTGCGGCCAGGAAGCCCTTTTCGCCGGGCTTGACGATCCGGCCAGCGACAATCGGGCGGCCGGCGGCAATGCCCCGCCGCAGCGCAGAGCCGTGGAGCGAATCCTGCCGGACCATGCCTTGGACGAGGTAGTTGTCCGGCACCGAGCCGTCCGGCCAGGGCTGCCAACGCAGGTGCTCATGCTTGAGAAGCGTGCCCTGTGGCAGGTCCCTTGCCGCCACGAGCACTTGGATCTCCGCCGCCTGGGCATTCGATGATATGCCCCGATCGAGTGTCGCGTCGCAGCCTGCCACGGCTATTCCCACTGCCAAGAGCAGCATAACGGCCAACGGATTGAGACGGCATGCGGACATGACCCACAGATCACGCAAATGGGCAGCCGTGCATTATATTGGGGCGGGAATTAAGGTGTTGTTACGGCCGCATCCAGTGTCCGAGCGCAACGGCGCAAGCGCGAGCTCGGCCTCTCATGAGCGGAGGAGTGCGAACCCGATGAGCCAGGCGTCCGATCCCGCCGGCCGCGCTGCCGGACTGCCGTGCTGGTCCGGCCCGGTCGCGCCGGAGCCGCTGTCCGGCGGCATCACCAATATCAACTTCGTGGTCGCGGATGGGGGCGAGCGCTTCTTCGTGCGGATCGGCGAGGACATCCCGATCCACGGCATCCTGCGCGTCAACGAGCTGGCCGCGGCGCGGGCCGCCGAGGCGGCCGGCGTCTCGCCGGCGGTCGTCCATGCCGAGCCCGGGGCCATCGTCATGCGCTTCGTCGAGGGCCGCACCTACGGGCCGGAGGACGTCCGCGATCCGGCCAATCTGGAGCGTATCGTCGGGTTGATCCGGCGTTGCCACCACGACATGCCGCGGTATCTGCGCGGGCCCGTCCTGATGTTCTGGGTGTTCCATGTGATCCGCGACTATGCCGGCACGCTGCGCGACGGCAACAGCCGCTCGCTGCCGCTGTTGCCGGATCTGCTCGAACGCGCCGAGAGGCTCGAGACCGCGGTCGGTCCGATCGAGGTGGTGTTCGGGCACAACGACCTGCTGGCGGCCAACTTCATCGACGACGGCGACCGGCTGTGGCTGGTCGACTGGGACTACGCCGGCTTCAACTCGCCGCTGTTCGACCTGGCCAACGTGGCTTCGAACAACGAGCTTTCGCCCGAGCTGGCGAGCCGCCTGCTCGAGGCCTACTACGGCACGCCTCCGGATAAGACCTTGCGCCGCCGCTACGAGGCCATGGCCTGCGCTTCGCTGCTGCGTGAGACCATGTGGTCGATGGTCTCCGAGATCCACTCGACGCTCGACTTCGACTACGTCGCCTACTCCGACGAGAACCTGGCCCGCTTCGAGCGCAGCTACACCGCGTTCGACGGCGCAACCTGAGGGCTTGCCATGGCCGACTTCCCCACGGCAGCGCAAGCGGTCATCGTCGGCGGCGGGATCGTCGGCTGCTCGACCGCCTACCACCTAGTCCGGCTCGGCTGGCGCGACGTCGTGCTGCTCGAGAAGGGCAAGCTGAGCAGCGGCTCGACCTTCCATGCGGCCGGCCTGGTCGGCCAGCTGCGGTCCAACGCCAACATCACCCAGCTGCTCAAGCACAGCGTCGAACTCTACGAGCGGCTCGAGGCGGAGACCGGGCAGGCCACCGGCTGGAAGGAAAACGGCGGCCTGCGCCTGGCCTGCAGCGCCGAGCGGATGACCGAGATCAGGCGACAGGCCACGACGGCGCACTCCTTCGGGCTCGACATGCACTTGCTGACGCCCGCCGAGGCGCGCGAGATCTGGCCGCTGATGGACGTCTCGGACTTGGTCGGCGCCGCCTTCCTGCCGACCGACGGACAGGCCAACCCGACCGATATCACCCAGGCGCTCGCCAAGGGGGCGCGCCAGGGCGGCGTCCGGATCGTCGAGGACTGCGCGGTCACCGGCATCCGGGTCAAGGATGGCCGGCCGGTCGGCGTGGTGACGGACCAGGGCGAGATCGCAACCGAGGTCGTGGTCAACTGCGCGGGTCAGTGGGCACGCGAGGTCGGCCGTCTGGCCGGCGTCAACGTGCCGCTGGTCTCGGTGCAGCACCAGTACATGGTGACCGGGCCGATCGACGGGATCACGCGCGGCCTGCCGACGCTTCGCGATCCGGACCGGCTGACCTACTTCAAAGAGGAGGTCGGCGGCCTGGTCATGGGCGGCTATGAGAGAAACCCCAAGCCCTGGGCGGAGGACGGCATTCCGGCCGGCTTCAACTTCTCGCTGCTCGACCCGGATTTCGACCATTTTGCGCAGCTCATGGAACAGGCGCTGATCCGCGTGCCCGCGCTGGCGCAGGCCGGCGTCAAGGAGCTGATCAACGGGCCGGAATCCTTCACGCCCGACGGCAACTTCATTCTGGGCGAGGCGCCGGAAGTGCGGAATTTCTTCGTCGGGGCGGGCTTCAACGCCTACGGCATCGCGGCCGGCGGCGGCGCCGGCCAGGCGCTGGCGGAGTGGATCGCCGGCGGCCAGCCGCCGATGGACCTCTGGCCGGTCGACATCCGCCGCTTCGGCCGGCCGCATCAGAGCGCCGATTGGGTGCGGGCCCGCACCCTGGAGCTCTACGGCAAGCACTACACCCTGGCCTGGCCGCACGAGGAGCACGACGCGGCCCGGCCCGAGCGGGTTTCGCCGCTCTATGCGGCGCTCGAGGGCCAGGGCGCCTGTTTCGGCGAGAAGCTGGGCTGGGAGCGGCCCAACTGGTTCGCCGGCGAAGGCCAGGAGGCGCGCGACGTCTACTCCTATGGCCGGCAGAACTGGTTCGAGGCGGTCGGCCGGGAGCACCGCGCCGTGCGCGAGCGCGCCGGGCTGTTCGACCAGTCCTCCTTCGCCAAGTTTGTCATGGTCGGCCCCGACGCGGCGGTGGCGCTCGGCTGGATCTGCGCCAACGACGTGGACAAGCCGGTCGGGTCGCTCACCTACACCCAGATGCTGAACCGCCGCGGCGGCATCGAGTGCGACCTGACCGTGGCGCGCCTGGCCGAGGACCGCTTCTACATCGTCACCGGCACCGGCTTCGCGACCCACGATTTCTCCTGGATCGAGCGGAACATCCCGGCGGGCCTGAGGGCCAGCCTCGTCGATGTCACCTCGGGTTTCGCGGTGCTCTCGCTGATGGGCCCGCGGGCGCGCGACATCCTGGCCGAGGCGACGCCGGACGACCTGTCCAACGAAGCCTTTCCCTTCGCCACCTGGCGGGCGATCACCATCGGCGGGGCGCCGGTCAAGGCGCTCAGGATCACCTACGTCGGCGAGCTGGGCTGGGAGCTGCACGTGCCCACTGAACACGCACTCTCGGTCTACCGGCGCATTCGCGACGCCGGCGCGGCCCACGGCCTGGCGAACGCCGGCTACCGGGCCATCGAGTCGCTACGCCTGGAGAAGGGTTACCGGGCCTGGGGCAGCGATATCGGTCCCGACTATACGCCGCTAGAGGCTGGCCTCGCCTGGGCGGTCAAGCTCCGCAAGAACATCGACTTCCAGGGGCGCGAGGCGCTGGTCGCGCAGCAGGCGCAGCCGCTGGTCAAGCGCCTGGCCGGCTTCACCGTGGACGACCCCGCGGTGGTCCTGCTGGGGCGCGAGACGCTCTATCGCAACGGCGAGCGGGTCGGCTGGCTGACCAGCGGCGGCTGGGGCTACACGGTCGGAAAGAACATCGGCTGCGGTTACGTCCGCCACGCCGGCGGCGTCGACGACGACTTCCTCGAGGGCGGATCCTACGAGCTCGAGGTGGCCAGCGAGCGGGTACTCTGCACTCTGCACCGCGGCCCGCTCTACGACCCCAGGATGGAACAGGTAAAGGCCTGAAAGGACGAGGCCATGAAAGACACGGCGGAAATCGTCATCATCGGCGGCGGGGCGATCGGCTGTTCGATCGCCTACCACCTGGCGGGAATGGGCAAGCGCGACGTGGTCGTGCTGGAGAAGAGCGGGCTGACCCACGGCGCGACCTGGCATGCCGCGGGCCTGATCGGGCAACTGCGCGGCAAGCGCAACCTCACCCGCATGCTGCAGTACAGCGTCGAGCTGTTCGACCGGCTGGAGTCCGAGACCGGCCAGGCGACCGATTGGCGCAAGGTCGGCAGCCTGCGGGTCGCCTCGTCCGAGGCGCGCTGGCAGGAGATCAAGCGCACGGCGACCACCGCGCGTTCCTTCGGCTTCGAGCTGAACCTGATCTCGGCCAAGGAAGCGCAGGAGCTCTTCCCGCTGATGACGACCGAGGACGTGGTCGGCGCGGCCTACATTCCGAGCGACGGCTACATCGACCCGAGCAGCCTGACCCAGGCGCTCGCCAAGGGCGCGCGCCAAGGCGGCGTCGCCTTTCACGAGGGCGTGCTGGTGACGGGCATCGAGGTGAAGGACCGCCGGGCCGTCGCGGTGGTCACGGACCACGGCAGGATCGCCTGCGAGATTCTGGTCAACGCCGCCGGCATGTGGGGCCGAGATATCGGCGCCATGGCGGGCGTCCGGGTGCCCGCCGGCGCAGTCGAGCACCAGTATCTGGTGACCGAAAAGGGCGGTGTGTCGAGTAAGCTGCCGACCTTCCGCGATCCGGACAAGCGCTTCTATCTGAAGCCCGAGGCCGGCGGGCTCGCGGTCGGCGGCTGGGAGCCCGATCCCCCGTCCTTCGGCGAGACCGGCGTGCCCGTCGCCTTCGGGCGGGAGCTGCTGGGATCGAACTTCGAGCGCTTCGAGCAGATCGCCGTCCCGGCGGCCGAGCGCATTCCTCTGCTCAACGAGGTCGGCGTGCGCAACCTGATCAACGGCCCGATCCCGGTCTCGGCGGACGGCGAGCCGGTCATGGGCAGGGCGCCGGAGCTCGACAACTTCTACGTCGCCTGCGGCTTCACCGCGGGGATCGCGGCCTGCGGCGGGGCCGGCCGGGCCGTGGCGGAATGGATCGTCGAGGGGGCGCCGGGCATGGACCTCTGGGCCTTCGACATCCGCCGTTTCGGTCCGCACCATGCCGGCCGGCGTTATCTCCACGAGCGCTGCGCCGAGGCCTACGGCGCGTATTACCAGATCCACTGGCCGGGCGAGGAAGCCCACTCGGGCCGCGGCGCGCGGCGCGGCCCGCTCTACCGGCACCTAGCGGAGCAGGGTGCTGTCTACGGTTCCAAGGCCGGCTGGGAGCGGCCCAACTGGTTCGCGCCCGAGGGGATTGAGCCGGTCGACCGGCCGTCCTTCACCCGGCCCAACTGGTTCGAGCACGTGGGCGCGGAGCACAAGGCGGTGCGCGAGCGCGCCGGGCTGATCGACATGAGCTCCTTTTCCAAGTTCGAGCTGTCGGGCCCGGGCGCCTTCGGGTTCCTGCAGTGGCTGGCCGCGAACGACCTGGACAAGCCGTCTGGGTCGGTGACCTAC
>CAMYMY010000136.1:8473-11227 GCA_947259625.1 uncultured Kiloniellales bacterium
CGGAGACGTGAGCAACGAGGCCTTTGCCTTCATGCAGTCCCGCGAGCTAAGGATCGGCTACTCCCCGGTGCTGGCGCTGCGCGTCACCTATCTGGGCGAGCTCGGATGGGAGCAGCACGTGCCCAGCGAATACGCCGCGCACCTCTACGAGACCCTTTGGCAGGCCGGCCGGGACGCCGGCGTCGCCAACGTCGGCTACCGGGCGATCGAGGGCCTGCGGCTGGAGAAGCGGTATCTCTACTGGGGCGCGGATATCACGCCGGACTACACGCCCTACGAGGCGGGTCTCGGCTTCTGCGTGGCGCTCGGCAAGGGCGACTTCCTGGGCGCCGAGGCCCTGGCGCGGGCGAAACAGGAGGGGCCGCGGCAGAGGCTCTGCTGCTTCACCCTGGAAGCCGATGCCCCGGTCTATGGCGGCGAGGCGATCCTGCGCGGCGGCGAGGTGCTCGGCGTGACGACAAGCGGCGGCTATGGACACACCGTCGGCAAGCCGATCGTCCTGGGCTACCTGCTGGCCGAGGCGGCGGACCACGACGACTATGAAATTGAATCGTTCTGCGAGCGGCTGCCCGCGCGCCGCCATGGGCGCGCGCTCTACGATCCGGAGCGCAAGCGAATTCTGGCATAGGAGGGGGAGGATGGAGGAGGTCTTCGAAAACCTGGCGCGAGTGCCGCAGTTCAAGGGCGTGCCGCGCGAGCATATCGCCTGGGAGCAGCTGGGCGGTCTGACCAACCGGAACTACAAGGTGACGCTGGGGGGCGAGGCCTACGTGCTGCGCGTGGCCGGCGAGGGCACCTCCGAATACATCGACCGGAAGGTCGAGGCGCACAATGCCCGGGTCGCGGCGGACGCCGGCGTGAGCGCCGAGGTGGTCTTTTTCGATACGACCGACGGCCTGATGCTGTGCCGCTACCTTGACGGCACCACGACCATGACGCCCGAGACCTTTCCGACCACGCCGGGCGCGCCGGCCCGCGCGGCGCGCGTGCTCAAGCGCATGCACGAGTACGGGCAGCCTTTCAAGTTCCGCTTCGAGCTGTTCAGCATGATCGACGATTACCTCGGCCATCTCGCCAAGCTGGGCGCCACCTTACCCGAGGGCTATCACGACGTGGTCGGCGAGGCCGAGGCGGTGCGCCGGGTGCTCGACGCCAATCCCAAGGCGCTCGCGCCCTGCCATTGCGATCCGCTATGCGAGAACTTCCTCGACGACGGCGAACGGATGTGGCTGGTCGACTGGGAATACTCGGGCATGAACGACCCGATCTGGGACCTGGGCGACCTCTCGGTCGAGGCCGGCTTCGGGGAGGCCGAAGACCGGGAGATGATGGAGGCGTACTGCGGCGGAGCGGTGCCGCCGGCCGTGTTCGGCCGCATGGTCATCTACAAGGCCATGTGCGACCTGCTGTGGACCCTCTGGGGGCTGATCCAGCACGCCAACGACAATCCGGCCGAGGACTTCTGGGCCTATGCCGTCGAAAGATTCGAGCGCTGCAAGGCGCTCATGGGCAACCAGGGATTCCGCGGCCACTTGGCCGCCATGGATTCCGGCTCGTAAGTTCGCGTCAGCCTTCTCAGAGGGCGCTGGCGGTACGCAGGTACTCCGCGGCGAGCAGGGCGGCCTGGGTCCGATTGTCGAGATCGAGCGTGCGCAGGATCGCGGAGATGTGAATCCGGACCGTGTTCTCCGAGAGACCCAGTTCCGTGGCGATCTTCGTATTCGTCATGCCCCGGGCCAAATAGGAGAGGACCTGTCGTTGACGCGCAGTCAGGTTGGCGATGGCCTGCCGGGGCGCGCCATCGATCGGGATGAAGGAGCTCGACTCGGGTGATTGGCGGGCCGGATCCTTCAGGAGCATGCGGGGCAGGTAGAGTTCGCCGGACATCACGACCTTCACGGCCTTGAGGATCTCGTCGCCTGTGACGGTCTTGGGGATGAAGCCGGCCACGCCCTGCTCCACGGCGCGCAGCATCTCATGACGGTTCTCGACCATCGAGAAGATCACCACGGGAACCTGGGGCACCTTCTCCATGAGTCGGCTGATACCGTCCAAGGACTCCAGCCCCGGCAGTACCAAGTCGAGAAGTACCAGTTTCAGCCCCGAAGCGCCTTCGGCCTGATTCAAGGCATCATCGAAATTGTCGGCCTCGAGAAACTTGGCCTTCTTGTCGATCTGGGTTAGCAGGGATTTCAGGGCTGCTCTCGACACCCAGTGGTCGTCCACCAAGAGAACCTTCATTGCGAGCTGTGCTCCGAGCCAGTGTAAGAACCAGAACTCATACTCCAGAATCCCTAACCTGATGTATTTGGGACTCTCAACAGTATGGATATTCCTTTGCATCTAGTCAAGCTACAAAGAAAGTTAAAAAAACCTAAATTTCGCGACAAATTTGACACTTTTTTTGCCTACCTACGTTCAGAATCCACAACTCAAGGTCTTCCAAGAAACGCGAGCTTCCAGTATAACTAGGCGCCGAATCGTGTATCTAAGTCTCCTTTTTTTTTCATATACTCGCCAAATCTACAGAGAGGAATAGCTGTTCCTGGAACCAAGACAGGGATTAATCCGCTTGAACTAGCGAGTTTCATCATCTCATCCGGTCAGGATGCGACATTGCGGGTGACCTTTGGCATCATCCCTTCAGTATGCGCTCGGCCGGCAGGCGGATGGTAACGGTGGTGCCCGTGTCGGGGGTGCTTTCGAGGTCCAGGACACCGCCGTGCAGCCCGGCCAGCGCCTTGGACAGCGGCA
>CAMYMY010000137.1 GCA_947259625.1 uncultured Kiloniellales bacterium
GGAGTGCTTTCGGCTCGACCCCTTGAGAAGTTGACTGAAAAGACGATGACGCGTCCTAGAGATTTGCGTGAGGAACTCGAGCGGACCAGCTTGCGCGGATACTCCACGGATAACGAGGAATTCATGACGGGAATGGCTGCAGTCGCTGTCCCGATTTGGGTGTCAGATGGCAGATTGCTGGCGACACTATCCGTGCATGCACCAATACAGAGGCATAAACTAAGTGATTTGATTGGTTTTCTCGACATTCTTAAGCGTGCTGCCGGGAAGCTTGCCGACTTGCACGCTGCTTGATCTGTATTGGCCGAGTAGCCAAAGCAAAATTGGCTGGCTTGGCAGGGCATGTGTTCTCGAAAATGGCGACCGGCAACTGAATAAGCTTGGACCCCGCGTGGCCGAGCAAGAAAAATCCCCCGACACCAATTAAGGTACCGGGGGTCAGTTTCACCGAGGGGATGTGGTGTTCGTTACCAGTCGCTTGGACCTTTTTCAGCAAAGGCGTGGACCAGAAAATCAATGAATGCGCGGACCTTGGGCTGTGTGAAGCGGCCCGGCGGGTAAACGGCATAAATGCCTTGAGTTTCCAGCGGCAAATCAGGGATCGCGTCTTCGATCAAGCCTTTTCTATGCTGGAGGTAGAGCGAGCGGATTCGCGCGTAGAAGTCGATCGAATCGCGCTTCAAGTCGTCGACGGTGTCGATGTTGCGTGCGCGCAGGTCCACGCCCCCTGCGATCCTCCGGCCGAGCAGGATTTCCTCATCCTCCTTCACATCGAAGGCGTCCAGCACATGGGGCCAGGGATCCAGCAAAGAGTCGACCCCCAGGCCGATGCCGTCGCGCACCGACGACGGGCCGAACAGCGGCAGCACGATATAGGGCCCCGGCTCGGCCCCATAGAACCCCAGGGTCTGACCGAAATCCTCGTGGTGGTATTCCATGCCCCAATAGTCCGCCGCGTCGATCAAGCCGCCCAGACCGATCGTGGAGTTGATGAAGAACCGCGCGATCGTTTCCGACGCCTCCTCGTCCTTGCCCTGCCACAGCTCGTTGAGGAAGATCACCGGCGCGTTCAGGTTGCGTGTGAAGTTGCGCACCGAATCCTGGACCACCTGCGGCAGCCAAAAGCGATAGACCTCGGCCACGGGCCGCAGAATGAACACGTCGAGCGTCTCGTTGAATGCGAACATGAAGCGATTGAGCGTCTCGAAGGGATCGAAATCCTCCTCGATGTCGTATTCGCCGTCGCTCGGGAACAGGTCTCCGAAGTCGTCGTCTTCATCCGCCGAAACGTCGCTTTGCGCCTGTGCCAACTGAATGCGCGGGCCGAAGGGCGCCGACGTCGCGCGTTCCTGAGGAAAGTTGAGCCCGTCCTGGCTGGACCGGCCGGCGCACGCGGCGAGGAAAACCAGCGCGATGGCCACAACAATAAGGCGATGCGTCGAGTTCACGTTCTTCCGGCCCCCCAATGTCCCACCCAAATCATTCGCGCGCTATCCCTCGGATATCCCCGCTCGCTGCGTGGCAGGGTCCCCCGTCGCTTGCAGGCGGACCTCAGGTAACACAATGCTTGGCCAGAGGCCAGCATCCTTCGCCGATGCATTCCCGAGGGGCCGCGGGCCTGCGACGTTGATTTTGCCATGCCCGGGGACGGGGTTGCGAGCGGGTGGAGTCGGCGTCGGCCGCCGGAGCCGGAATTGACCCTGCCGCGGTCATGCGCCATCTTGCGCCGCCCGAACCCGGAGGTTTCATGCCCATTCCCGCGCCGCTCGAACTTCATCGCGAAACGGTTCACCCGGAATGGATCGATTACAATGGGCACATGAACGTGGCCTACTATCTGTTGGCGTTCGATCATGCGACCGACGACTTCTTCGATTTCCTGGGGCTCGACGAGCCCTATCGCGCGACGACCGGGAACTCGACCTTCGCCGTCGAGGCCCACGTGACCTATCAGCGCGAGGTGGGCGCGGGCGACGACCTGCGTTTCACCACGCAGCTGCTCGGATTCGACGAGAAGCGCATCCATTTCATCCATCACATGTATCATGCCGAGGAGGGGTTTCTGGCCGCCACCGCAGAATGGCTCAGCCTGCACATCGACCTGGACCGGCGCAGGGTCGCCCCCTTCCCGGAGGCCATAGCCGGGCGCCTCGCCGAGGTCCTTGCGGCGCACGGCGAGCTTCCCGTCCCGCCGGAGGTCGGCCGGGTGATCGGCAAACCGGCGCCCAAGGGCGGGTGAAGCGGTCGATGCCTGGAAAGGCCTCCCGGATCGGGCGGATCGGCCGGTTTCGTGTTGCCCTCGGGCGTGCGATGGTCGACCTTAGAGGCATGATCTCTCGCCCCGTCATTTTCGCCCTCGCCCTCGTGCCGGTCCTGGCCATGTGTCTCTGGCCCGACCCGGCGCACGCCCTTTGCACCGACCCGCCTGGCCCCGGCGTGAACTGGCAGCGCTGCAACTTCGACAGTCTCGATCTCGCGGCGGTCGATTTGAGCGGCGCGCGTCTGCGCGACGCCAGCTTCATCCGGACCGACCTCTCGGGCAGCAAGCTGGTCGAGGCCGACTCCACGCGGGCGAAATTCATCAACGCGACCCTGAACGGGACCGTCTTCGACAACGCCAAGCTCTACGAGGCGGACCTGACCAAGGCCGACCTGACCGAGGCCTCGCTGAACGGGGCGGACCTCCGGCTGGCCCGTTTGTTCCGGGCGAATCTGCGCGGGGCCGACCTTACGGGCGCGCGGCTCAGGGGCACCGATTTGAGCCAGGCCGACTTGTCCGGCGCGACCTGGACGGACGGCAAGCGGGTCTGCGCCGAGGGCTCGGTGGGGCGCTGCAACTAGAACCCAGCCTCGGCTTTTCGCTCCGCGCCGTCACTCCGCCTCGGCAAGGCGCTTCAAAGCCTCGCCGTCGACACGATAGGGCAGCCAGTCGGCGACCTCGGCCGCACCCAGCCTGTGGTAGAAGCCGCGCGCCGGGTTGGCCCGCAGCACCGAGAGGTCGAGCCGCGTGCAGCCGCTGTCCAGGGCGATGGACGCCAGGCGCGCCATGAACCGGCGGCCGAGGTTCCGGGCGCGCGCCTTGTCGGCGACGTAGAGGTCCTCCAGATAGAGCCCCGGACGCCCTTCGAAGGTGGAATAACTATAGAAGAACAAGGCGAACCCGACCGCTTCGCCATCGACCTCCGCCAGCAGGCATTGGAAATAGGGATCTTGGCCGAAGCCGTCGCGCAGGAGGTCGGATTCCCCTGCGCGCACCTGCTCGAGCAGTCCCTCGTAGGCGGCCAGCTCGCGGACCACCTCAGGATCGTGCCCGCGTCCTCGGGACCGGCCGGGCGGATAACCGCCTTTGCCGCCGTCTTCGCCATGGGCGCTACTGTAACGGCCCGGAACCCTGGCGCACAACGGGCCTTCCGTCCAACCGGCGTTCGGCGTTTAATGGCCGCCCCACGAGGATCCGCAAGGTATGCCTGACCGGCGCATTTCCATCAGACTCCTGCTCGATTCCCTGATCCGCTTCGGGCGCAACGATCAAGTCGTCCTGGCGGGCTTGGCCGTGGTGATCGGTCTGGCGGCCGGCGGCGCCGCCATCGGCTTCCGCCAGGGCATCGATTGGGTTCAGTGGCTGTTCTACGGCTTCGGCGGCGAGCGGGTCGCCACCCAGGCCGCCGAACTGCCCTGGTGGCGGCTGCTGCTGGCGCCGACGCTGGGCGGTCTTCTGATCGGCGTCTTCGTCTACATCTTCATGCCCGACCGGCGCCCCCAAGGCGTTCCCGACGTGATCGAGGCCAACGCCCTGCATGGCGGGCGCATGTCCCTGACCACCGGTCTCAAGGCCGCGCTCGTCAGTGCCGGTTCGATCGGGGTGGGCGCCTCGGTCGGCCGCGAAGGGCCGGTCGTTCACTTGGGGGCCAGCCTGGGGGCCTGGGCGGCGCAGCGTCTGCATCTCGGGCGGTCGCTGTCGCGCACCCTGCTCGGTTGCGGCGTGGCGGCAGGCATCGCCGCCTCGTTCAACGCGCCCATTGCCGGGGTGTTCTTCGCGCTCGAGGTGGTGATCGGCCACTATGCGCTCACGGCCTTCGCGCCCATCGTGATCGCCGGTGTGACCGGCACCATCGTGAGCCGCGCCTACTACGGCGATTTTCCGGCCTTCATCCTGCCCGGCGAGCACGTCATCGCTTCGTTCCTCGAATTTCCGGCCTTCGCGCTGCTCGGCGTGGTCAGTGCCCTGGCCGCGATCCTCCTGATGCGGACGATCATGTTCACCGAAGACGCGATCAAGAGGACGGCCGTGCCGCGCTGGCTGTGCCCGGCGATCGGCGGCCTCATGCTCGGGCTGATCGCCTTGTCCTATCCGCAGGTGCTCGGCGTGGGGTACGAGGCGACCGACGCCGCCCTCTCCGAGCTCTACCCGCTCTGGCTCCTGCTCCTTCTGATCGTGTTCAAGACGGCGGCGACCGCGGTCAGCCTGGGCTCGGGCTTTGGCGGCGGTATCGTCTCGCCGTCGCTGTTCATCGGCGCCATGGTGGGCGGCGCGTTCGGGGTCATCGCGACCGAAGCCTTTCCGCACCTCTCTTCCGGATACGGCGCCTACACCACCATCGGCATGGGCGCCGTGGCCGGGGCGGTCCTGGGCGCGCCGATCTCGACCATCCTGATGATCTTCGAGCTGACCAGCGACTATGCCCTGACGATCGCGGTCATGATCGCCACGGTGATCGCCAGCCTGATCACCCGGCAGGTCCAAGGCCATTCGTTCTTCACCTGGCAGCTGGAGCGGCGCGGCATCGCCATCAAGGGCGGCCAGGAGGTCGGCCTGCTGCGCTCCATCAAGGTCGAGGGCGTGATGGACCGGACCTACGATACGGTCGCCCCCGATACGCCGATCGCCCAGGTGCGCGAGCGATTACAGCAGGCCCCCTGGGGCGAGCTTTTCGTGGTCGACGGGGAGGGCCGGCTGACCGGCACGATCATCTTCTCGGACCTGCACGAGGCCGCCTTCGACACCTGCCACGACGCGGAGTGGGTGGCGAGCAGCGTGGCCCGCGACCACCCGGCGGTGCTGCAGGTCGACGACGACCTAGCCACCGCGGTCGAGGTCTTCGGCGCCTCGGGCGAAGTGCACCTGCCGGTGGTCGCCGACGCCGAAGGTGGCCGGATGCTGGGCGTTGCCCACGAGCACGAGGTCATACTGACCTATCACCGCGCCCTGCAGCAGCTCCGCGCCGAGGAGCGCGGCGAGCTGTGACCTCTTCCTAGTAACTCCGCTTCAGTTTCAGATATTTGTAGCGGTCGCCGGAAGTGACCCCGATCTCGGCAAGCCCAGCGCCGCGCAGCACGGTGAGCGGCACCTCGACCCCCGCATTCCCGAGCGCCCAGACCTTACGGTAGAAGTCGGCCAGCGAGGTGACCGGGGCGCCCTTGACCGCGAGGATGATGTCCTCGGCCGCGACGCCCGCGTCGGCGGCAGGGCCATAGGAGGCCACGCGCCTGACGAAGACGCGGCCATGCATCTCTTCGGCGTAGATGCCGAGCCATGGCCGGGGCGCCTTGGCGGAACGGCCGCGCTCGAGCAGATCGGCGAGGATCGGCCGCAAGGCGTCGATCGGCACGAACATGTTGCCGGGCATGCGGCTGTCCACCACCGCGTCGGAGACGAGCAGGGAGCCGATGCCGAGCAGGCGGCCGTCCGGGCCGATCAGGCTCGCGCCGCCATAGGCGTGGTGCGGCGGCGCGGTGAAGATCGCGTTGGGCAGCAGGTACTCCCAGTAGCCGGCGAACTCCCGCCGAGAAACCACGTAGGCGGGCGAGGCGGACCCGGCGGCGTCGAAGCTTGCGACCAGCACCTCGCTGTGCGCGTCGAGCTGGGCCGATCTGCCGAGCGGCATGTGCTTTATGCCCAGGGGGGCGAGTGGCCGCAGCAGCCCGAAGCCGGTGTCGTAGTCGTAGGCGACGATTTCGGCGGGAACGGCCTTCTCGTCGGGCAACAGGACTTCCGCGCTTTCCGCCTCCAGGATCAGGTAGCCGATGGTCAGCACCAAGCCGTCCGCGCCGATCACCACGCCCGAGCCCTCGCGCTGGGTGCCCAGCACGACGGCCGTGCGGGCGTCGCCCGGCACCGTTGCGCGGACACCGACCACCGCCTCGAGCGGCCCGGCCACCAGTGGCCACGGCGCGGCCAGGATCGCGAAAATCAGAAATGCCGGAAACGCGCGTGCAGCCCGATCCGATTTGCCCCGCTCGCTCATGGCCTCTTCCTCGATTCTTGAAACGGTATCCGAGCATAACATGTGCGGCGGCACGATTTAGTTTTATTAATCATTTTTCGGCAATCCTGAGGGCGAAACGCTCTTGCTCTCGACAACGGAGATCGAGCAGATGTTCCTCAAGAACCTCGAGATCGCCGCAGCGATCCTGGCCGTCGCGGCGCTCGGCCCGGGCCTGTTCGGCCAGCCCGCGCAGGCCGCCCAGGGCGCCGGTCGCGCGGTGGTCGCGGTCGACGGCCTGGCCTTGCGCGCGGCGCCGAAGGCGGGCGCGCGGGCGATCATGCGTCTCGGCATCCTGACCGAAGTGATACGTCTCAACCGGCGCCGGCAACCAGCCGTCATCGGCGGCAGAAAGGACCATTGGGTCTACGTCCAGGCCAATTATTGCCCGGATGCGGAAGACACGAGCCTGGCCTGCGAGACGGTGTTCAAGAAGGGCTGGCTCGCCGACTCCTACCTCGCCTACGACGACAGTTTCGAGCCGATGACCGAGTGGCGCGAGGGCACGATCGAGGGTCAGATCGGCGACGTGTCGTGGAGCTATTCCATAGCCGCAGACGGCGCCTACGCGCTCGACTGGGAGGCGTGGAGCTATTTCCGGAAATACGACCCCTGTCCGGAGGAACAGCGCCGGGACGGTTTCTGTGTCGAGACACGCGCCGAAACGGGGCAGCTGCAGCGCTATCGCGACGTCGTGCGCGCCGGCGAGGACGGCGAGTTCTTCTACATCGATCGCCGCGGCGCCCTGTGCCACCGGATGTCGGCTCTGGGCGAACTCTTCTGCGACCGTTGAGCGCAGCGACCTTTGGTATCAATCCTCCAACAGGGAGCCGCCGGTGCGGTGGGGTAGCGTGCGGCGGCCGACCACCTTGGCGACGGTCATGCCGGGCAGGGCGTACCTGTGCAGCCGGCGCACCAGGAGGAGGCCATCGGTGCGAGTAACGATCCGACGCCGCCCCTCGGCCGGATTGTCGGCCGCCGGGTCGATCAGCTCGGCGATCACGTCGCCCTCGGCAACCTCAGCGCCCAACGCCACCTTGTAGCTGAGCACCCCGGCCGCTGGCGTCTTCAGCGTATCCATCGCAACCAGAGGCGTCGCCTCGGCCAGCGGGGCGGGCAGGGGGCCTGGATCGCCGGCCACCAGGCCGCGGCGCCGGAGAACGCGGAGCAATGCCGCCGCGTCGGCGCCGGCCAGCTCGTCGGAGACGTCGGCGCTGCCGCGCAGCTCGACCGTGGCCGAGAGACAGGCCGGCGGGATCGGGTGGTCCGGGAAGCGCGCGGCCAGCCGTATCCAGGGCGCGGAGAAAGCCTCGTCGAAGGGATTGCCGCCCGAGGGGTCGGCCAGCAGCACCGCGCGGCAGCCCAGCTCGGCCGCAAGGTCGGCGGAACCGGGCCAGTGTGCCGGGATGGTGAAGAGGTGCATCAGCGCCTCGTCGTCGCAGTGAAGGTCGAGCACGAGGTCGGCGTCGACCGCCTCGCGCGCGAGCAGGACGCGCAGGCCCTCCAGCTCGGTGCCCGGCTTGCGCGCCTCCAGGGTCTCGGCCATGGCTTTACGGATCAGCGCGACATTGGCTTCGGCGTCCGCGGTCAGCCGGCCTCCGAGCCGGTCGGCCACCGGTTCGAAGAGATCCGGCCAATTGCGGTTGAAATTGCCGGCGCTCCCCAGGTCGTGGCGCCCCATGTGGTGGGCGTTGAGGAACTGCGCCAGGCCGATCGGGTTGGCGTAGGGCACGATCACGATCTCGCCCGTGATTTCGCCCGCGGCGTCGGCGTCGTCGAGCAGCCGCGTCAAGTGGTGCTGGACTAGCAGGGCCGGCGTCTCGTCGGCATGCAGGGCGGCCTGGACATAGGCCTTGGGCCGCGCACCGGGGGTGCCGTAGCGATGGATCGTCAGGCTGCGCGCCGTGCCCGGGGCTTGGCTCGGCAGCGACGGTCGGTCAGTTCGACGAGGCATGGCGGATCACCCTTCCGAAGATCATGCGGCAGTCCTAGCTGAGCGGGACGGCCCGGCCGGGTCAAGCCTTGCCTGATCCAAAGGCCATCATCAAGGATCTCTGGTATGAACCCGGAAATTCGCCTCCGCCGGCCACCGTGCCAGGCGCGCTCTAAAAGGCCTCGCCCATCGAGGTCAGCAACTCGCGATGCCTTTCACGCTCGTCGAGGAAGTACGTCATCAACGGT
>CAMYMY010000138.1 GCA_947259625.1 uncultured Kiloniellales bacterium
GGCCGGCCGCAGCTCGAGCTCTGCCACATGACCTGCGCCAATTTCGTGCGCTACGTGCTAGAGAAAGAGGGCGACGTGGCGGCGGTGGTCGCCGAGCCGGCCCGGGCCGTGCCTTACATTCCGCCGCCGGGCTTCTGGCAGGCGGTGCGCCAGGCCTGCGACGACCATGGCGCGCTCTTGATCTTCGACGAGATCCCGACCGGGCTGGGCCGGACCGGGCGCATGTTCGCCTGCGAGCACGAGTCGGTGGTGCCGGACATCCTGGTTCTCGGCAAGGCGCTGGGCGGCGGCATGCTGCCCATTGCGGCCGTGCTCTGCCGGCCCGGGCTGGACGCGGCCGGTGCTTGGGCGCTCGGCCACTACACCCACGAGAAGAACCCGGTGACCGCCCGAGCGGCGCTCACTACGATCGAGATCATCGAGCAGGAGGGGCTGGTCGAGCATGCCGCCGAGGTCGGGGGCCGGGCGCTCGAGCGGCTGCACGACCTGAAGGACCGGCATCGCTTGGTCGGCGACGTGCGCGGGCGCGGGCTGCTGCTCGGAATTGAGCTGGTGGTCGACCGGGAGAGCAAGGAGCCCGCGACGGAGGCCACCGAGGAGGTGCTCTACCGGGCGCTCGACCGCGGCCTCAGCTTCAAGACCACCATGGGCAACGTATTGACGCTCACCCCGCCGCTCACCGTTACGGCGGCCGAGATGGGCCGGGCGCTCGACATCCTCGACGAATGCCTTCGGGAGGTTGGCCACACATAAGGGCCACCGCTTGCTGGCCGCCGGCGCCCCGGCCCTCAGGGTCGACTGCGTCAATGGCGTGAGGCTGGCCGACCCTGATGGGCCTTGGACCTGTTAGGGAGCAATCCGATCGGACGGCCCGCTCGGGCTGGTCGGTCCGGTCGGTCCGGTCGGTCCGGTCGGTCCGGTCGGTCCGGTCGGGTCCCGCCGCTGGTCCCGCCGCTGGTCCCGCCGCTGGTCCCGCCGCTGGTCCCGCCGCTGGTCCCGCCGCTGGTCCCGCCGCCACCACTGCCACCCGATCCGCCGCCCGAGCCGGAACTTGCCGCAGCCTGACTGAGGGTCAACAGGACAGGCGCCGCATAGGCGATAGAAGCGCCCAAGCCGAGTCGCAGCAGCGCCCGGCGCCGATCCATGGTGCCGCCGAGTGTGGTGGCTTCGGGTTCGTCGATATTCTTTCTCATGGCATCGCTCCTCCTGGGAGTGTGTCAAACGGGATTGCATTAACCTTACGTTAACCAAACACGCGGCCGCGCGTTTTCTTCCCGCCGGGAGAATTGTTTCTATCGAACGGACCGATAGGGCCTGTCGAGGCGAGAGGCCATGCACTGCGGCAGCTGCCGCCCATTGACCTCGGAATGCATGTGGCTATGGAACGAAATCGCCGTTCGCGATCTGGGGGCGTTACCGCTTCACTATCCGCCAGGCGCCCTGGCTGTCGCGGCACGCCGTCCGGTTGGCCGAGGTAAGTTGGGCGTCCTTGGCGAAGGTTTCCTTGAAGTCGCGGCAATAGTGCCCCGACTTGATGCGGAACGTGCGCATCGGGACGACCGACCCGAAGGTGCCGTTTCCGCTGTCCCAGCGGTGGATTTCACCGCTGGGCCGAGCCTCGAGCGCCTCCTGGACGGCCTGCCGTGCCAGCACTATTTCGTCGGCGTTCAAAGCGTCGTGGAAGGCATCCGGCGCGACCGCTCGACCGGATTGCGGACCCGCCGCCGCGCAGGCAGCGAGCAAGAAGCCCGCCAACCACGGCGGGCGAATCGATCGACCAGGCACAGGAAGGTTCACTGCCAACCGTTTACGATTGTTGCCGCCTCTTCGTCCTCACTGAGACTTGGACCTACCTGTTCCACGTCGCCAAAACTGCCGCCGCTTGTGCCGGCTGTGCCGGAAGTCCCCGGTGTGCCGCCGCTCGCTCCTTCCGAACCGCCGACGCTGCCGCCGTCGCCACCACCCGACCCTCCGGCATCGCCGCCGCTCCCGCCGCCGCCGCCACCACCGCTACCGCTACCGCCGGAGGCCGCCTGGGCTTGGCTCAGCGTGAGCAATACAGGAGACTGATAGGGTGTGCCGTCCTCCAGACCGAGGCGCGCCAGAGCCTTGCGCCGTTTTGCCTCGGCGATCGCGTCACCATGGAGATCCGTCGCGCCGGGCGCCAACCACGCGCCGGCGACAGGGCGAGACAGGCCGGAGCCGATCACAGGCGTTTCCAAATGCCAGCCCGGGCCTTCCAGCTGGACCCGCACGGAGACCGGCGCCCCTATCAAGGCACAGGCCAACACGCTGGTCGAGGCGAGTAGGCGAAAGTTGCGCCGGAGCGGGTTGTTCGACATCGATTGCTTCCTGCCCTTGCGTAATCCCTTGCCGCGATCCCCCGGCGACCGGCGCGATGGCGCGCCATGTCCACCGGTCTTGCCCAAATAACACCTCAGGGCAAGAAATCTTCCGCCGGCCAAGGGTCTTTTCGTATCCGATCGTTAACCATAACCTAAGTCGGTTTCGCGGGCACTTGGTAGTGTAATAGCGCCGTGCAGGGGGAATAAACCCCGATTTCGCGTGTTGTTGAAATGAGGTCGGCCCCTGAGGACCCGTGGCACTTCAGGTCCGCCAAGGTCGTCAGGGTGATCTCAGGCAAAGGGTGCGATCAGCGTTGGACGAGACGATTCGCCGTGAAATGCTCGCGTTTCTGCCCCGTCTGCGCCGTTTCGCCTACGGCCTGACCGGCTCTGTGCACGACGGCGACGACCTTTTGCAGGCGACCTGCGAAAGAGCGATCCGCCACATCGACCAATGGCAACCGGGGACCCGGCTGGACAGTTGGATGTATCGCATCGCACGCAACCTGCATCTGAACGACCTGCGTGCCAAGGGCATACGGCACCAGCATTTGGCGAGCGTCGATCCCGTCGAGCACGGCACGGTGGACGGGGTGCGGGCCGCCGAGGCACAGATGACCTTCGAGGCGGTGCGCGGTTTCGTCGATCGCCTGCCCGAGGAGCAGAAGACCATCCTGCTGCTGATTACCGTGGAAGGCCTGTCCTACCGGGAGGTCTCGGAGATGCTGGAACTGCCCATCGGCACCGTGACCAGCCGCCTGGCCCGGGCGCGGCTGGCCCTGAAAGCCTTCGTTGGCGGCGAAGAGCCGACCCCGACCCCGGAACCGGCGAGGTGACGTCATGACCCAATATATCGATCCGGAATTCCTGGTCGCCTACGTAGACGGACAACTGGACCAAAGCGAGACGATGCGCGTGGAAGCGGTGCTTGCCGGGGATCCCGAAGCCCGCGAAACCGTCCGCCGGCTGCGCGAGAGCGCCGAGCTGTTGCGCTCAGCCTTCAACGAACCGTTGAATGCGCCGGTTCCGGCCCGTGTCCTCGAGGCAATCCACACGACGTCCGCCGAGCGAGCGGGCCGCAGCGGTGCCTGGCGCAGCCCTTGGCCCGTTGCGCTTGCCGCGTCGATTGCCATGCTGATCGTCGGGCTGGGCGGCGGACTCCTGCTGGTCGACTATCGGGTCGAGCAGGAGATCGCGCGGCTCCATGCCGTCGGGCAGGCGGAACAGCAGGTCAGGGAGGCGGCATTGTTCCAGGCCTTGGAGAAACATGCGAGCGGCGAGGCCGTTGCCTGGCGCAATCCGGACAGCGGCAAGACCGGCGAGATTACGCCGGTGCGCACCTTCAAGAACAGGGGCGGCCGGTGGTGCCGGGAATACACCGCGATGGAGGCGCTGGAAGGCGACACTGAGATTCGCCGCGCCATCGCCTGCCGCGCGCCCGAGGGCCAGTGGAAGACGCGGCTGGTCTTGATCAGCGACAGCTAGGCCGCTTTCCAGGGGCGTTTTTCACGAGGCGTTTTGGCCCCCCCGGATGTCCTCGGGTCCTGCCAGCACGAGGCGCTTGGCGACGAGACCCTTGAGCAGTGCGCGCACGTCCTGCTCTATCTGAGTGCGAGCAATCTGGGGGAAGGCGGCGTGGAGTGGGTCAACCAACTCATCGATGGTCCTGGGTTGGATCATGAGCTGCCAAAGCGCCGAGCCGACCGGGTTGAGGTTGTGGATCGCGGCGCCCTTCGAGTCGGCCAGGAAGTGTTCCTCCCCCACCTTCGTTTCGGTGATTTCGGGATCGCGCAGATAGCATCCGGCCGGGACGTCGCGTACCGGGGTGAACGGCCCTGGCCCCAGTGCATTCTGGACCGCTCCTTGGGGATTCTCCACAGCCGCGGGCCAACTCGTGAAGGACTCCTTCAGCAGGTCCACGGCCTCTTCCGCCCGGTCGTAGCGCAGGCGAAGGCAGCGGGCGCGGCCGACGATGCGCTCCAGGCGCCGCAAGATCTCGGGTGCCGGGGTCTCGCGGGCGAAGTTCTGCCAGATTACCTGGCGCAGCATCTCGCCCGGGTCGACCGGCGCGAGATCGAGCTCCGCCCCCGCTTCCCGCTCCAGCAGCACGAAAGCGCCGATGGGCGCCAGCGTGCCGCGGCTGGCGAGTTCCGTCGCGGCCAGGTCCAGGTAGAGATAGCGCTTGCCGCTCGGTCCCCGGCGGGCCTCCAGGAAGTCCCGTGTCGCCGGAGCCAGGTTGTCCGGCAGCGGCAGCCGCAGGCGCGGCACGATGCCCGGCGCCATGCCGTGGTCGTCCGGTCCGCCGATCGGCAGCACGTCGTCGGCGAAGAGGCGCACCCCGGCCGCCGCCAGGCAGGCGGAGAGCACGCTCTTGCCGGCCCGGTAGCGGTTCGGGAAGATCACGAGCCTGCCGGCGAACTCGGCGGCGGCACCATGCAGGCAGAGCAGCCGCTGGTCATCGTTTACATAGGCCCGGATGAACTCGGCGATGAAGCCGCAGAGCGCATCGATCTTGTCGCGGCGCATCAGCGGCTGGGCGAGCCAGGGAGTCTCCAGGGTATAGCCTTCGGCCGAGTGCTCGAGGGTTAGGATCGGGAGCTGGGTGGTGGCCCCGGCTTCACGGATCTTCCAACCGCGGAACACCTCTGGAAAGCAAGCGTAGACCTCGCGGCAATCCAGCAGGGCGATCCGTTGGCTCAGGCCGTCGAATTCGAGAAGCAATTTATCCGTCACAGCGCCTCATCCGGCTCGACGCCGTTGTTCGACTCACGCTCTGTCGGGGATTCTACAAAGAGTCCGCCGGGCCCGTAAAGGGCCCGGCGGGTGAAAGTGACCTAGGGATCGACCGACGGGCCGCTGCTACCGTCCGACACGACCGCCGGATCGTCGCTGCTGGGACCGCTGACGCTGGCGCCAGAGGCACTGCCGCCGGAGCCGCCGGAGCCGCCATCACCGCCGGAGCCTCCATCACCGCCGGAGCCGCCATCACCGCCGGAGCCTCCATCACCGCTCGAGGCGTGGGCGCTACGGCTCAGGGTCAGCAGGGCCGGAACCGCGTAGGCGGCCGAAAGACCGAGCCCGAGACGGGCAAGGGCCCGCCGCCGGTCCAGGTCGACGTTCGTCTCGACGGTTTCATCGGCTATGATTTTGTTTTTCATAAGGTTTTACCTATTCTGTAGTTGCAAGGGCCGTTGTTCAGAAAACACCCGGCCCGGCGATTTCTTCCCGGAAAAGATCATTGCCCGCACTGCCTGACGGGGCTGGCCCAGAATGTTGAAACGGGAGAATATCCTCGAAACGAAAACAACTATAACGCAAGGTCTCCTTTCAGTGTGCATACTCGCAGGCCCAGCCACAGATTCGGTCGAACTGCTGACTTCCCACGAGCCTCCGGTGTGAGTGGTGATGGGTGGCACGTAGTCGCAATCCCGCGCCGACGATTGGCTTCCTGATCGACGGGCCGCTGCCGGCCCGCGGGACCTATCCGGCCGCCAATGCGGTCCTGGAGAAGCTGTGGACGGCCCCGCGGCCGAGCAGGTGGACCGAAAAGCCACGCGGAAAAAGCCCGGTGATGGCCGGGTCGAGCACGTCGAGGCCGCCGGTGTAGGCGCCGAAGGCGGGCAACATCAGGCGCCTGCCGTCGCTCACGAAACAGCGTCCGGTGATTCGCCTGGCGCGCGTGCGCACCGAGGCCGTGGGGTGGTAATGGCCTGAAATCTCCCCGGGGGCGTGGTCACCGCCGGCCTGATGCCGGAATGCGAGCGCGCCCAGCGTGATCCAGGTTTCGACCTTCCCGCCCCAAGCGGCGGGAGGGACCGGGTCGTGATTGCCCGCGATCCAGATCCAGTCGTGGGCGGCGGTCATGCGGCACAAAGTAGCGCCGTCGGCGGGCGCCAGTCGCCCGGCCGCGCCGTCGTCGTGGAAGCTGTCGCCCAAGCAGATGACCCGCTCGGGCTCGTAGCGGGCGATCGCCTCGGCCAGGGCCTGCAGCGTCGCGGCGCTGTCGTAGGGCGGCAGCAGCTGTCCTCGTGCCGCGAATGCCGAGCCCTTCTCCAGATGCAAATCCGCGACCACCAGCGTGCGCCGCGCCGGCCAGTAGAGGGCGCCAGAGAGGTCGGCCAGCAGCTCCACGCCGTTGACCAGGACCTCGGAACCGCGTCTCACAGCGGCAGCTCCGCCTGTATCACCTCCAGCCCGCCCGTGGCGTCCTCGATCAGCGCCCGCGCGCTTTCGTCGAGCAACTCGTCGAGCGCGGCGCCAGTGACCTGTACCTTGCCGATCTCGAGCAGGACCGGCACGGCGAGCGGCGAGACCCGGGGCAGGGCGCGGTGCGTTATGTGGCCTTGGACGCGGGCCAGCATCCCGGCCAGGCGGCCGATGTCGGTCAGGCCGCCCGCGGCGTCGGCCCGGGTCGCGCGCAGCAGCACGTGGTCCGGCTCGTACTTGCGCAGCACGTCGTAGATCAGATCGGCGCTGACCGTAACCTGCCGGCGGGTCTTCTCCCGGCCGGGATGGCGCCGTTCGATCAGGCCGGCGATCACCGCGACATGCCGGAACGTCCGGCGCAGCATGGAGGACTCGGCCATCCATTCTTCCAGATCGTCGCCCAGCATGTCCTGGTCGAAGAGAGCGGCGATGTCGGTCGCGGTCGCCAGGCTCCAGACCGCAAGCACGTAGTCGGTGGCAACGAAACCGAGCGGCCCGAGGCCGGCGCGCTCCATCCTCCGGGTCAGCAGCATGCCCAAGGTCTGATGCGCGTTGCGTCCCTCGAAGCAGTAGGCGACCATGAACTGCTTCGAGCCGCGTGGGAAGGTTTCGACCAGCAGGCCTTCGGCCGGCGGCAGGACCGAACGCCAGCGTTGCAGGCGCAGCCACTCGGCGACGGCGGGTGGCAGGTCCCCCCAGCGGCCCGGCGCTTCGAGCATGGCGCGTACCCGCTCGGCAAGGTGGGTCGAGAGCGGCAGGCGACCGCCCTGATAGGCCGGCACCTTGGGCTCGCCGTCCGAGGGGGCGCGGGCCACCTCGGCCCAGGTTTCGCGCAGGCCCAGGAAGGTCAGGACCTCGCCCGCGAAGGCGAAGCTGTCGCCGGGCACGAGGCCCTGGACGAAGTGCTCCTCGACCTCGCCCAGAACGCGCCCGCGCTTCAGCTTCACCTGTACGGTGGGCGCCTCGACGATGGTGCCCACATTCATGCGGTAGCGCCGCACATGAACTGGAGAGGCGGCCCGAAAGCGCCCTTGAGGATCGCGCTCGAGCCGCCGGAAGCGCTCGTAGCCGCCGAGCGCATAGCCGCCATCGGCGACGAAGGCGAGCACGTCGTCGAAGTCCTCGCGAGAGAGCGCGGCATAGGGCGCCGCGCGGGTCACTTCGCCATAGAGCGCCTCTGCGTCGCAGGGCCCGGAGCAGGCGCAGCCGAGTATGTGCTGGGCCAGCACGTCCAGACCACCGGCTCTGGCCGGCTCGCCGTCCAAGGTGCCGGCGCGCAGGCCATCGATGGCGGCGCGGCACTCCAGCATCTCGAAGCGATTGGCCGGGACCAGGAGCGCCCGGCTCGGCCGGTCCAGGCGATGGTTGGCCCGGCCGATTCGCTGCAGCAGGCGGGAAACGCCTTTGGGCGCGCCGATCTGCACGACCAGATCGACCGCCGCCCAGTCGACCCCGAGGTCGAGCGAGGAGGTCGCCACGACGGCGCGTAGATTCCCCTTCGCCATGGCCGCCTCGACCTTGCGCCGCTGCTCGGCCGAGAGGCTGCCGTGGTGCAGGGCGATGGCCAGGCCGGCCTCGTTTAGTCGCCACAGCTCGCGGAACACGATCTCGGCTTGGGCGCGCGTGTTGACGAAGACCAGGGTCGTCCCGGCGGCGCGGATCCTTTGGTAGACTTCGGGCAGCGCATGGACGGCCATATGGCCCGACCACGGCAGGCGCTCGCGGGTCACCAGGACATCGACCTGGGGCGCGGCGCCACCCCCCGCCCGGACCAGACGGACCGGCGCGTTCTCGTGGCGCCCGGTGGGCGACAGCCAGGCGGTCAAGGCCTGGGCATCGTGAACGGTGGCCGAAAGGCCGACACGCCGGCAGCCCGGTGCCAGCGTCTGCAGGCGCGCAAGGCCCAGCGCGAGAAGCTCGCCGCGCTTGTTGCCGGTCAGCGCATGCAGCTCGTCGACCACCACCGTGTCCAGGTTCGCGAAGACCTGTTGCGCATCATGGTAGGACAGCAGAAGCGCCAGCGACTCGGGCGTTGTCATCAGGAACTGCGGCGGGCGTTGGCGCTGGCGCCGACGCTTGGCCTGCGGCGTATCGCCGGTACGCGTTTCGCAGGCGAGATCGAGGCCGAGCGCCTCGATCGGCCGCAGCAGGTTGCGGTGGATGTCCACGGTGAGCGCCTTCAAGGGCGAGACGTAGAGCGTATGCAGCCCGTCGCGCGGCCGCTCCGCGAGGTCGATCAGACTCGGCAGGAAGCCGGCCAGTGTCTTGCCGCCGCCGGTGGGCGCGATGAGCAGCGCGGAGTCGCCCGCCTGGGCGGCCATCAACATCTCCAGCTGGTGGGAATGCGGGCG
This sequence comes from uncultured Kiloniellales bacterium, assembly GCA_947259625.1. Classification (GTDB taxonomy): domain Bacteria; phylum Pseudomonadota; class Alphaproteobacteria; order Kiloniellales; family JAKSDN01; genus CAMYKD01. The sequence continues at coordinate 8,903 of CAMYMY010000138.1, forward strand.
CCAGCCCCGCGCGCAGAACCACGCCGCGAAGCGCCGGGGCAGGACCGGTGGGTCGTCTTTGAAGGCGGTTACCGCAGTCACCGCGCCAAGATAACGCGGCGTCTTTCGGCGGTCACCGCCTTATCGGGATGAGGGGGTGCGAGGCGACGGCAGGGGCGGCTTACGGACCGTTGGCGTTACCGATACCGGCAGGTTGTCGATCAGATCACTTTCTTGAACGGTGAGAATCTCAGGATCTTCTTCTCTCGATCCTCGGGCGCCGGTTCCGGATGTTCGCCTTCCTGGTCCTCTTCCTCGTGCTGCGCTTCTCGCTCGGCCCCTTCCTCGATCGCCGGGACCTCGTCCATGAGCGCGGAGTCGGGGATATCCAGCCCGTGCTGCCCGGGGTCGACCGGGCCCGTTTCGCTTGGCTCCGGCCAGGCGGACGCCGGTTGTTTGGGTTTCGTGTGTCCGAGATCGATCGACCCTGCCTCGACTTCGCTCGGCCGGGAATAGTCGGCCGTTTCGGATGTGATGCCGGCGGTCCCTCCCGGCGATTCCTCGGATTCGGTCGGTAACGGGTGGGTTTCGTCTTCAAAGGTGCCCGTCCATAGGGGTGGCGGGTGGTTCTTGCCGCCGGGATCTATGGTGGACTCCATGGCGGTCCCTCCCGCAGCTGCGGGTTCGGGATCCTCGGGTGTATGCGGGGTGGCCCCGAATTCCCATTCGTTGGCCTCACTTGGTCCCGCAAACGCTTTCTCGGCGGAGGGCGAACCCGGATCCACGCGAGCCGACGGCTCTTCATATGGCGGCAGGGTGCTCTTCTCCGGCCAGCCCGGTTCCGTCTGCAAGGGCGCGGGCTCGGAGGGTTGCGGATCGCCGGACGGCCAACCGCCAAGTTGTTGTGCCTGAACTTCCGGATCACCGGCATCGGGATCGCCGGGCTCCGTATCGGACGGCTGCGGCCTGCTGTGTTCGGGCAGATCCGCAAGTGGTTCGGCCGACGGAGGTTCAGCCCACTGCTCCGGGCTGTCAGCCGGAGGATCCGTGGCATCTTGCGGCGGCGCGGTCCGCGGCTCTTCCGCCTCCAGCGCTTGGGAACCCTCTTCGGTGTTCTCGAAAATGTCGTCGATGACGGAGGTCAGGTGCTGACCGGCCTCGTTTATGCCTTTGGCGTAATGGACGTATTGGTCGGAACCGAGCGGGCCCAGCATTTCATCGCCCAATATCTCCGAAAATCCAATGACCGCGTTGAGCGGATCTCGCAGCTCATGGCTGGCGCTGGCCACGAACTCGGACGCAGGTTCGCCAGACTCCGTGGAAGTGTCCTTATTTGCGCGAATCTGTTCGAAGCAACGCTCGAGGATCACGAAGAGATCCTCCGGATGCATGGGCTTGTTCAGGAAGTCGAACGCTCCGCTGCGCAGGGCGGCGATGACGGATTCCTTACCCGCGTTGGCCGTGATCACCACGTTGACGATACCCGGGCGCAACTCCTTGAGGGACGAGATCAACTCGAGACCGCTGGTCCTGCCGAGCTTTATGTCGACAAGTGCGATCTGTGCGTCGAACCTGCTGGCGATTTCCAGGGCGTCGCTACCGTTGAACGCGATCTCCACGGAATGGCCCAGTTCCCTGAGAATGTCGGCGAGGCCCTCGGCGAGGTCTCGATCGTCATCGATCACCAGGATGCGCCCCTGGCTTCCGTCCGCAGGGCCATCGTTCGCAGGGCCATCTTCTATGGCCGGTTCCTCAACGACCGGTGCGTCGACAGTCTTGTGCATCTTCCCGAGCACGGCCAACAGGCGTGCCGGATCGAAGGGCTTGACGAGAACGCCGGTGATGGTCTGATCGCGCAGCAGGTCGATGGAGCCGCCCTCCTTGTCGGGAGCCGAGCTTATGACGATCGTTGGCAGGGCCCGATCGTGTTTCTCGAGCTCGAGATAGACTTCCAACGCATCGATGACGGGCAGACGCAGATCGAGCACCAGAATGTCGCATTCATTTGCGAACACCATATCCAAGGCATCTCCCACGCTGCGGGCGGTGCCGACCCGGTAATCCTGCAGGGCCAGGGTGTCGCTGATCTTGTGACGGATGTCCGGGTCGTCTTCCGCGACCAGAATGACGCCCCGGGGCTTGGCGCCCTCCAACGCCCGCAGCACCTCGTCCATGACGACCGGCTTCTGCAGCACGGTCACCGAACCGCCGTGTACCGCTTGCCTCAGCAGCTGCTCGATCGTGTATCCGGTCATCATGACCGCCTTCATGTCAGGCTTGGCCTTACGGATCTGCATGAAGCTTTCAAGTCTGGTCTGCTCGGGCAGGTTGGCATTCAGGAAGGCGATGTCGAAATCCGCTTCGTCCAGAATGCCCAGAGCGTCCTGACCGGAAAACGCGGTCCGCACCTGGTGGCCGGCGAGCTCGAGTATTTCTGCCAGGCCCTCGGCAACGTCGCGGTCGTCGTCTACCACGCAGATGTTCAGAGACTCTGCCATTCGGCTGCCTGCCTTTTTCTACGGCATCAACATTGACGGCAGGGGAAACCCTGCCAGTCCTCGATGTAAAGATTACGCGATAACTCTTTCGCACAAATTAATCATGAGATTTTTCTAAAATCCCATGATTGTTGAATATATGGTTTTGCGTCGCGAGTTCGCATAATTTATCAATATGATTGCTGTCAAATTTCCAAGTATTTGTTATTTCTTATCACGATAACCCATGTTTGCGGCGTTGGGCCCCGTTTGCATCATTTGGTTGCGGGGCTAGCCGAGCCGCGGTCGAGTGCCGCGTAGGTCTTGGCGATTTCCGCGCCCAGGGCGGCGTTGGCCTGGATCAGGTCCCTGTTGGCTTCGAGGGTGCGTCCGCTGCTCGCGGCGTTCAACCGTTCGAGCAGGAACGGGGTCAACGCTTTGCCGGAAAGTGCTGTGGACTTGGCGGCCTCGAGGGCCTGTAGGACAAGCGTCTCGATTTCATCCGGGTCCAGTGCAGCCGTCTCGGGCGGGGGATTGGCAACCAGCAGTCCACCGAGGCCGAGCGCCCAGTGGGCCCGCATCACGCGCGCCAAGGTGTCGGGGTCGTCTGCCCGCGCCCCGAGCATCAAGCCGCTTCGCCGGCAGTAGAAGGCGGGAAATTCACTGGTCCCGTAGCCGATCACCGGAACGCCTTGGGTCTCCAAGACCTCGAGGGTGGCCTCCAGGTCGAGGATTGCCTTGGCTCCGGCCGAGACCACCGCAACCGGCCGACGCGCCAGTTCGAGCACATCGGCCGAGACGTCCAGTCTGCTTGCGCCCCCGCGATGCACACCGCCGATGCCGCCGGTCGCGAAGACCCGGATGCCTGCCAGCTCTGCGGCGACCAGCGTGCCGGCGACCGTGGTCGCGCCGTCCCCGCCGCCGGCGATGGCGGCGGCGAGGTCACGGCCGCTCAGCTTGGCGATGCCCCGAGCCCGGGCGAAGCGCTCGAGCTCCGCTGCGGTCAGCCCAACGCAGAGCCGCCCCGCTGCGACT
>CAMYMY010000139.1 GCA_947259625.1 uncultured Kiloniellales bacterium
TTCACCAGCGCCATCGCCCATTATCTGCAAGGGCCGGAGATCGGTAAGCAGTTCTCGGTCGTCTTCGCGATCACCAACACCGTCGCCCTCTTGGTCCAGTTGCTGCTGACCGGCTTCGTCATGACCCGCCTCGGCGTCGGCGTTGCGCTCCTGGTGCTGCCGGTCGCCATTCTGGCGGCCTCGGCGGGCTTCGCGGCGCTGCCGATCCTGTGGATGGGCAGCCTGCTCAACACCGCGGACAACGGCTTCAGCTACTCGATCAACCAGTCCGCCAAAGAGTCCCTCTATGTGCCGACGACCAAGGACGAGAAATACAAGGCGAAAGCGTTCATCGACATGTTCGTGCAGCGCTTTGCCAAGGCCATCGCGGTCGTCGTGTCCCTCGGCATCACCACCGTCTTCGTCGAATTCGCGAGCATCCGCTGGCTCTCCGCGGTGATCATTCCGCTGATCGTGCTCTGGATCTTCGCCGCGGTTTACGCCGGCCGGCGGTTCCGCGAAGTGACCGAGTAGATTGCCGCGCCGCGTCCCGCGTGCGTCCGTTCATTCCTGGAGCAGGAAACAGAGCAGCAAGGTCTTCTGATCCGGATTGCGGTTGTCGTCGCTGACCAGGAGTAACCTGACCCATCCGTGGGCCGTGGCCTGGACGGCGAGACCTTCTATGTTGTCGTACAGCAGAGGCGTCAGGAAGGTCGCAATCTCGACCCCCTCCAGCCTGGCGCCCGGCTTTATGTCGGCGTGCGCGACGCGCCTGATTCGGACCGATACGCCCGTCGCCGGCGCGTAACGCCGCTCGGTGATCAAAAGGTCTCCACCCGGGAGAACCGAAACCGCGGTGGGCCGATAGGCGCCGGATGCTCTGAGTTCTATCGCGCTCCAGTGGTCCTGCTTCCAGAGGAACCCCTGGAGTTCACCTCGCTCTTCGGACTCGGCCAATGCCAGAAGACGCCCGTCGGCAAGCCCGACCATCGCTTCGATGCCCTGGTTTTTCGGTAAATTGTCCAGCTCCGGCGGCCTTGCGAAGACCACGGGCACCCCCGCCAACGGTCGTTCGCCGGGCGGATAGTGCAGGATGCGGTGCTTGCCCTCGAAGGCAACGAGCATCGAACCGTCGGCCAGCTGGGTGAGGGCCTCCGCATCGTTCTCGAGCTCCGCTGTCAGCGGCCGGCCGTCCGGACCTTTCAGCCGGCCAACCTCGACGTCCACAAGGCCGACGAGCCGGCCCTGCGTGGTGAATGTGGGCCTGGCCGTGTACCAATGCCCGGTATCGGCCACGAAATACAGGCGCGTGCCGCCGGCCGTCAGGGCGATGTCCGAAAGCTCGCCGTATTCCGGATTGTCGAAGGTCAGCTCCAGGCTTCCGCACCAGCGCAGAGGGCCGAGCGAGGTCACGTCCGGATCCTCGGGGTCGAGGGGGACAGATCGGATCAAGACGTCGACCGGTTCACCGCCGCCCAGCGCACTGGGCGCGAGAACGATCATCGGCCAGAACGAAAGAGCGATGGACAGTCCAAGGCAGCTGCGTTGCCACCGAACTCTCTTTGATCGCTCACGGCTCATTCGTCTATTCGAGCAGCGCGAGGCGCAACAGTTCAAGCGTCTTGGCGTCAAGACCGAGCCCCTCTTGAAGATAGGCGGTGAAAGAGCCGTACCGCTCGTCGATCGCCGCAAAGGCAGCCTCGAGATACGCGCGCCTCACCTCCAACAAGGGGCGGATCTCGCTGCTGGGAACCCTGAACAGGGATCCCAACGAGCCGAGAAATGAGTACCAACCGATCCTGGACTGGAAGAAATGGTTGCTGAGCAAATAGTCTTCGAGAACCGTCTCCTGTGGAACACCGACCGCCCGAAGGATCACGGCGACGACGAACCCGGTCCGGTCCTTGCCGTCGACGCAGTGGATCAGGGCTGGAAGCGCATCAGGCGCCGTCAGACCCCGCAGAATTTCGTTCCACTGGGAGGTGTAATCGAGCGCGAAGGCCTGGTTGGCCTCGATGAGGAGCTGCTCGAAATGGCCCTTTTCGACCTCGCCGTCGAGAATCTTCCGGCGCGATTCGGTGCGGTCGAGAGGTGGAAAATAGACCGGGATTTCGAAGACGGCGATGCTGTCTTGCCTCGGCAAGCGATCCGGCTTGTTCAGCCGTTCGCTCGCGTAGCGCACATCGAATACCCGCCGTAGCCCGAGTTCTGCGAGCATCTCCAGATCCCGGCTGCTCAAGTCGGCGAGATCGTCGGAACGGTAGAGCACGCCTCTCTTGACCCGTCGGCCATCCTTGGCGGCATAACCGCCCACGTCTCGGAAGTTGTCCGCCCCGGAGAACGGAACCCGGTTGGGATGGTGTGGCGGCGACCCGCAAGCGGACAGGGCGAGCAACAACAGGAAGGCCGAGGCCCCGAGGCGCCGTTGAAGTGCGTTCACGATGGCCGGATCATTCCCCCTCATGCCTGACCTTATGCCCCTACCCCCTAAAATCCGCGTCTTGATGATAGCATCCTTGTACGTTGATTGATTGGGTCGTTTGGATTAGTGCCCTCGTCAATCCTTCTTGCGTCGACGGGGGGCGGCCAAATCCCAACTACCCAAGAGTCTTCGAAGCCTCGTGAACCGCGTTCGGGCCATCATGACGCCGCCTCAACCGCACCGACGATCCGATGCTCCGAATAGGGTCTACCCATGGCTGCCTCTTTCTATCAGCTCGACAGAAGGTGAATCTCACACATCCGGGCCGTTTTTCAACAGCCTGCTAGAGCCGTCCCGCCTGGTAGTCGCGGACGGCCTGATGGATCTCCTCGCGGGTGTTCATGACGAAGGGGCCGTAGCGGGCGACAGGTTCGCCGATGGGCCGGCCGGCCACCAGGATGAAGCGGCCCGGCGTTTCGCCGGCGCGCACCGCGACCAGCCCGCCCGGCCCGAGCACGGCCAGATGCCCCGCCTCGACCACCTGTCCCTCGCCCGTCCCCGCGGCGCCGATCTCGACCGCGCCCTCGAAGGGATAGACGAAGGCGTTGTGGGCCTCCGGCACCGCTTGCTCAAAGCTCGCCCCGGCCGGCAGCGCGACGTCTAGGTACACCGGGTCCACCGCGATGCCCTCGACCGCGCCGGCCACGCCGTCGAAGCCGCCAGCGATGACTTTCACAACCGTGCCGTCCTCGCGGCTCACCTCCGGCACGTCCTCCGGCTCTATGTTCTGGTAGCGCGGTGCGCACATCTTGTCTCGGGCCGGCAGGTTGACCCAGAGCTGGAAGCCGCGCATCAGGCCCTCCTCCTGCTCGGGCATCTCGGAGTGGACGATGCCGCGCCCTGCGGTCATCCACTGCACGCCGCCGGCTCCGAGCACGCCGCCCTGACCGGTGCTATCCTGGTGGCGCATGAGTCCATCCAGCATGTAAGTCACGGTCTCGAAGCCGCGGTGCGGGTGGTCGGGGAAGCCGCCGACGTAGTCGGCGCCCTCCTCGGAGCCGAATTCGTCGAGCAGCAGAAAGGGGTCGAGGTGGTCGAGCCTCGGTCCGCCGATGCTGCGTTTCAGCCGCACTCCGGCACCGTCGCTCGTCTCCATCGCTTCGACAACGCGGGCAATCGCGCACCGTTCGGATGTCATCACGCCAAGCCCTCCGTCGCTCGAGACAGCCGGTTACGGGAAGAGTACCGACGATCGCCTGTTGTACCCGAAAATCGCCGGCAATAGTCTAGTTGCGCCGTTTCGGATTCGGACCCACGCATGGCCTGGAAGAAGATCGAACCGCTCGTCCTCCTGGCACTCGCCGCCATCGCGCTCGCCGTTTCCGGAATTGGGCCGACGGACCGCCTGACCTGGGTCCTGGAGGTTTCTCCCGTGCTGATCGGCGCGCCGGTCCTGGCCGCCAGCTACCGCGTCTTTCCGCTGACGCCGCTGCTCTACCGCCTGCTGCTGCTGCACGCCCTGATCCTGATCCTGGGCGGCCACTACACCTACGCCCAGGTGCCGCTCGGGTTCTGGCTGCAGGATCTGTTCGAGCTCTCCCGCAACCACTATGACCGGATCGGCCACCTCGCGCAGGGCTTCGTGCCCGCGATCCTGGCACGCGAGATCCTGCTGCGCCGCTCGCCGCTCGTGCCGGGCAAGTGGCTCTTCTTCCTGGTCGCCGCGGTCTGTCTGGCGTTCAGCGCCCTCTATGAGATGTTCGAGTGGTGGGCCGCCGTGCTCGGCGGCGCGGCGGCGGAGCACTTCCTAGCCACCCAGGGCGACCCTTGGGACACCCAATGGGACATGTTCTTGGCGCTCGTCGGTGCGCTCTCGGCGCTGCTCCTGCTCGCCTCAATCCACGACCGCGAGCTGGCGGCTCTGACCAAGGCGAGCTAGGGCACGCTGTCGTGCGTCAGATGGCGACCCTGAGGCCTTCGACCCGCCTGATGACCGCGGCCATGATGTCGTCGATGGCTTCGTCTGTCATGGCGGTCAGCACATCAGAGATCGCCGGGTCCAGGTTGCCATCCGCGGGTGGCCGGGTCGGCGTTCGGGCGAACATGTTCCTGACCACCTTGGCCGCGCCGAGCGGGTCGGGCTCCTTCAGGAACTTGTCCGCGAAGATGCTGACGAGCAGGGCGCGCAGCGCGCTGGTCTCGGCGAGGAGCATCAACTTAGCCGGATCGACGGAACGTTTCTCGGCGCTCATCCAATTCACCTCGCCACCACGGGACCAGCCGCATTCAAGGTCCGCAAGCGGGAAGACCGAAGATGCACTCCCGCCCTGGACACAGCTCCTGGGTAACGAACCGTGGTTAATTAATAGTGAAGCGGATCCGGCCGTCGAGGCGCCGAGCGCCGGGGAGGTCCGGCAGCGATTGCGGGGCTCGAGAGCGCGATGTTCCCGCCGCCGGACACATCGTCAAGGTCGGCGTCATCTTCGGTTGAAAATTCCCGAAGGCAACTCGACCGGCCCGTCTTGAACCGTCGGGCGGCCTTGGGCACTATATCGCACAAGGAAATGGGTCGATCCGGCAAGCGATATCGTGTCAATTGGCATTCAGGCCAGATTGTAATTAGGGAGGAAAGAATGTCGAAATTCGTATCGGGTCTGGCGGTGGGCACGGCGCTGTTCGTGCTCGCGGCCTGCGCCCAGGGTATGGCGCTCGAGGACGACTACGAGGCCGCCCGGGCCGCCACTCCCGAGGGCCCGGCTTTCAACCGCCATCTGCATGCCGACTATATGGAACTGTCCACCACGGAACGGGGCGAATACGACTGGATCGATTCGGGTCACTTCGCCACCAAGGCCCTGTCCTCCGCCAACGACGAGCAGGTCAGCCCGGATCCGATCTACAGCCGTCGCCTGCCGCCGGACACCGTCGCCACGCTGACCGAGGCCCGCAAGCAGCTGACCTCCGCTCTGGAGGCCGGGGCGCGCAACAGGACTCCGGAGGCCGCAGCCGAGTCGCAGACCAGCTTCGACTGCTGGCTGCAGGAGCAGGAGGAGAACCACCAGTCCGATGACATTTCGCTCTGCCGGGAGCGGTTCTACGCGGCGTTGGCCCGGGTCCAGACCGACATGGGTCAGCGGGTTGCGTCGGCTAGGCCTGGCGACGGCTACCTCGTGTTCTTCGACTTCAACAGCGCGAAGCTGACCGGCCAGGCGGTGGCCACGGTCGAGGCCGCTGCGGCGGCGCTCAAGGCGGGCGCCGCCACGAAGGTCGCTTTGAGCGGCCACGCCGACCGGGTCGGTTCCAGCACCTACAACATGGAACTCTCCCAGCGTCGGCTCGAGGCGGTCAGGCAGCTCATGCTCTCGGCCGGGATCAAGGCGGAGCAGATCGGTCTCGCCTCCTACGGAGACACCCGTCCCAGAGTGACGACGCGCGACGACGCCGCGGAACCGCAAAATCGCCGCGTCGAGATCGACCTGTTGAAGTAGTCCGTCCCGGGCCCCGCGGCCCGGCACGGTTCAGCCGGGGCGGCTGCCGGAGGCATGCCGCCCAGGTCAGGTTCGGGTGCATCGTACCGGTTCCCGGTTCCGGCAGGCCCCGTGATGTCGAGCCGCAAGAAATCACGCTGGCCCTGCGTGACGGCAAGACTATGCTGGAGCAAAGGTGCGAAATCCGCCCACGAGGGAGGCGATACGATGACCCGACCCAAGACCCTGGTGCAGATTGCCGGACGCGAGGCGGCGCCCTGCCGGCTCGGCGAGTCCGCTCTGGTCATGATCGACTGCCAGAACACCTATACGACAGGCGTGATGAGGCTGAGCGGCATCGAAGCGGCCCTCGAGGAGGCCGCGCGCCTGCTGGCCCGGGCGCGCGAGGCCGGCACACCGATCATTCACGTCGTGCACGACGGGGGGCCGGGTTCGGCCTACGACCTGCGCGAGGAGATCGGCCGGATCGCCGAAGCGGTCGTACCCCTGGGCGAGGAAGCCACGGTGGTCAAGACCCTCCCGAACGCCTTCGCCAAGACCGATCTGCACGAGCGCTTGCAGGCGCTCGGCAAGACCAACCTGATCGTGGCCGGCTTCATGACCCACATGTGCGTCAGCTCGACCGTGCGCGCGGGCTTCGACCTGGGCTACCGGAGCACGGTGGTGGGCGCCGCCGCGGCGACCCGCGACCTGCCGGCCGCGGCGGGCGGGATCGTGCCGGCCGAGAGCCTGCACGAGGCCAGCCTCGCGGGTCTCGCCGACCTCTTCGCCGTGGTCGTCGACAAAGCCTCGGACCTGCCGGCGTAAGCACTGCCTGAAGCCGTCAATCTGTGGCCGTCAACCCGTGGCGGTCCGCCGCTTGCCGACGCTCGGCTCCTCGGCGAGGCCGATTGATTTCATGAATGCCCAGACCTCGTTGCGGGCGGCGGCGTGGCTCTTGTTCCCGAGGCGCCAGCGCGCCGGCTCGCTCAGGTCGAGCACGGTCAGGCCCTGCACGAAGAGTTCGCGGTAGACCACCCGTTCGCCGAAGCCGGGGGCCAGACGGTAGCCGAGCGAGGGTGCGAGCCGGTCGAGCAGGTGTTCCATCTGGCGGCGGTTGCGCGTTCGCTGATGGGACAAACGGTTGCGAGTCACGACCCAGTCGAGCGGCTGGCCCCCGACCATCATGCGCAGGCCCCAGCGATCGAGCACGGCGAGACTGTAGGAACTCGGCCCGGTAATCGTCTGTCCGTCCGGGCCGATGCGCACCAGCACGTCGAGGTCGAGAAAGCTGTCGTTCAGCGGCGTGACCAGGATGTCCGCCAGGATATGGCCGAGACGCGAAAGAAAGGTGTCGCTGCCCGGCGTATCGACCACGATGTAGTCCTGGTCGAGCAGCTCCGCGAAGGCCCCGGCGACCTGGGCGGCCTCGTCCTCCTCGGCGCCGGCCACGCTGCGCTCCACGGAGCTTTCCACCAGCCGGTGCTCGGGCATGCCCAGTATCGCGTCACCCGAGGCCGCCAAGCGCTTGCGGTTCTCGATGAAGTGAGTGAGCGTCGCCTGGTCGCCGTCCAGGTCGACGCTGCCCACGGTATAGCCACAGCTCATCAGCCCGAAGATGAGATGAATCGCGGTCGTCGACTTGCCGGACCCGCCCTTCTGGTTGCCCAGCACGACAACTCGCGGGCGTACCGGCTTGCGGAACCAGTCCTGCAGGAAATCCGGTGTCATGAACGCTCTGCCCGGTTCGTCGCCGGACGGTTCGGGTTGCTTTGCACTGGCCTGGACCTCGACGATTTCATCTCACAATGGCATACCGTCACATCGACGGCAACAACATATTGCATACCATGCTAGGGCCGTATACTATATCTATGTCATGGAGTCGGCCAGTGACATTATGAGGGGACTTACGTGGGGCGTCAGGCGGTCATGGAACCTTGGGACAGTCGCACGACCGATCGATCCTCGGGGACCGGCCACCCATCGAACCGGGTTGGGAATGAGGCTCTTGCCGGCTTGGTCGCTCGCGGCGAGAGCACTACGGAGCAAACCATCCAACTCCCGGTTTCGGGACGCTTTAAGGAGGTAGAGAGACGATGCAAGTGATGGCATTCGCCGCGCAGAAGGGCGGCTCGGGCAAGACGACGCTGGCGGCAAACATTGCGGTCGAGGCGGAACGCAGGGGCGATGGCCCCGTAGCCCTGATCGATACCGACCGGCAGGGCAGCCTGACCGACTGGTGCAGGCAGCGCAGCAACGAAACCCCGATCTTCGTGCAGGCCTCGATGGCCCGGCTCGCCGAGCACATCGAGAAGCTGCGCGAGCAGGGCATCAAGCTGCTCATCATCGACACGCCGCCGGCCATCACCTCGACCATCGGCCACGCGATCAACGTGGCGGATCTGGTCGTGATCCCGACCCGGCCGAGCCCGCACGACCTGCGCGCGGCCGGCAAGACGGTCGACATCGCCGAG
>CAMYMY010000140.1 GCA_947259625.1 uncultured Kiloniellales bacterium
CGGGCCGGGCCGCTTGATCGCCCTGCTGGTCATATGGCATCAGCGCTGGCGGCAGCGACGCCGATTGGCCGAGCTCGACGACCATCTCTTGCAAGACATCGGCAAGACCCGGAAAGAAGCCGTCGACGAGGCCGGCAAACCCTTCTGGCGGCCATGAGCCGGCCGCGCCCGCCCCGACAGGAGCCACCCATGACACGATCCACAACCGCCAAGGCCCGGGCCTTCAAAGAGCTGCATCAAGGGCCCGACATCTTTCTCATGCCCAACGCCTGGAACGCCGGCAGCGCGCGCATCCTGGCCGCGGCCGGTTTAGCCGCCGTCGGCACGACCAGCGCCGGCATGGCCTTTTCGCTCGGCCGGCCCGACTGCGAGGGGCGGCTGGGCCGCGCGGAGACCATCGAGGAACTCGTCCGGATCGCCGCCGCGGTAGAGATCCCGGTGAGCGCCGACCTGGAGTCCGGCTACGGTCCAGGGCCAGAGGACGTGGCCGAGACGATCCGCGCGGCGATCGCCGCCGGCGCGGTGGGCGGCAGCATCGAGGACTACACGGGCGACCCCGACGCGCCGCTGTTCGAGCCCGCCCTGGCCGCCGAACGCATCCAGGCCGCGCGCGCGGCGGCCGATGCCTCGGATATCGCCTTCACGCTGACCGGCCGGGCCGAATGCTATCTGGTGGACCATCCCGACCCCTTCGCCGAGTCGGTGCGGCGGGCGAACCTCTACCGCGCGGCCGGGGCCGACTGCCTCTACGTGCCGGGGGTGCGCGACGCCGAGACCATCGCGGGCCTGGTGCGCGAGATCGACGGGCCGCTCAACGTCGTGGTCGGGCTCGCGGGCGAGCCCTTGAGCCTGGCGCGGCTCCGGGACCTCGGCGTCCGGCGGGTCAGCATCGGCGGCTCGCTCGCCCGCGCGACCTTCGCGGTGGTCCGCCGCGCGGCCGAGGAGATGGCCCGGAACGGGACCTTCGGGTTCACGCAAGACGCCATCCCCGACACCGAGATGAGCGCGCTGTTCGGCCGCTAGCGCCCTTCAGCGCCGCTCCCGGAAGAAGTCCTTCAGAAGCGCCCCGCAGCGGCTTTCCTGCAGGCCGCCGACCACCTCGGGGCGGTGGTGGCAGGTCGGCTGCTCGAAGATGCGAGGGCCGTGGTCGACGCCGCCGCCCTTGGGGTCGTAGGCGCCGAAGTGGACGCGGCGCAGCCGGGCGAAGGCGATCGCCTGGGCGCACATGGGGCAGGGCTCCAGCGTGACGTAGAGGTCGGCCCCGGTCAGTCGCTTCAGGCCGAGCCGCCGCGCCGCCTCCTGAATCGCCAGCAGCTCGGCGTGCGCCGTCGGGTCGTGCAGCTCCTCGACCCGGTTGTGCGCCCGGGCCAGCATCTCGCCAGTCTTGCCGTCGACCAGCACGGCCCCCACTGGCACCTCGCCGGCCGCGGCGGCGGCCTCGGCATCGGCCAGCGCGATCTCCATTGGGGAGAGGCGGTTCCCGGTCATGCCCGGTACCCTGCCGCCCGCGGATGAAACGGTCAAGCGGGGGCCAACCTACCGTTGCCGTGAGAGGGGCCCGGCACTAGAGTGCGCGCCATGACGCGACCTCCCGTGATCGGCCTGACCCTCGATTCCGAGGCGCCGGGCGGCTATTCGAAATTTCCCTGGTATGCGCTGCGCGAGAACTACTGCGCGGCGGTCATCAGGGCCGGCGGCCTGCCGGTGCTGCTGCCGCACGAGCCGGAGGTGGCCGAGGCCTACTTGGACAGCCTCGACGGCTTGTTGGTGACCGGCGGCGCCTTCGACGTCGACCCGACCCACTTCGGCGCCGAGGAGCGACACGCCACGGTCACGACCAAGGACCGGCGCACGGCCTTCGAGATCGCCGTGACCCGCTCGGCCTTCGAGCGCGACCTGCCGCTCCTGGGCATCTGCGGCGGGCAGCAGCTCCTCAACGTCGTCCTGGGCGGCACGCTGATCCAGCACATCCCGGACGAGGTCGAGGACGCGCTGGCGCACGAGCAACCGAACCCGCGCCACGAGGCGGGCCACGGCGTCGCGGTCACGCCGGGCACCCTGCTGCACCGCATCTGCGGCACCGAGCGCCTCGAGGTCAACTCCGCGCACCACCAGGCGGCCAAGGACCTCGGGCCCGGCGTCACGGTCAACGCGCGCGCCCCCGACGGCGTGATCGAGGGCATCGAGCGCGCCGACCGGCGCTTCTGCCTGGGGGTGCAGTGGCATCCGGAGTACGCCGTCAGCGCCGGCGACGAGGCGATCTTCGGGGCCTTCATCGAGGCGGCGGCCGATGGCCGATGACCTGACGGAAAGGGGCGAGCGGGTCGCCAAGGTGATCGCCCGCGCCGGGCTCTGCTCGCGCCGCGACGCCGAGCGCCTGATCGCCGAGGGCCGGGTCACCGTGGCCGGCAAGGTGCTGGACAGTCCGGCCGTGACCGTGCTGCCCGGCGAGAAGATCGTGGTCGACGGCGCGGCGCTGCCCGCGGCGGCGCCGGCGCGGCTCTGGCGCTATCACAAGCCGGCCGGCCTGATCACCTCGGCCAGGGACCCGCAGGGCCGGCCGACCATCTACGACCATCTGCCCCACACGCTGCCCCGGGCCATGCCGGTCGGACGCCTCGACCTCAACTCCGAGGGCCTGCTGCTGCTGACCAACGACGGCGGGCTGAAGCGCCAGCTCGAGCTGCCGGCGACCGGCTGGACCCGGCGCTATCGGGTGCGGGTCTACGGCAAGGTCGACGAGGAGCGCCTGGCGGCCCTCGCCAAGGGGGTGCGGGTCGACGGCCTCGACTACGGGCCGATCCGCGCCCGCCTCGATTCGCGGCGCGGCGCCAATGCCTGGCTGACCATGGCGCTGGCCGAGGGCAGGAACCGCGAGGTGCGGAAGGTCTGCGAGCACCTGGGCTTGAAGGTGAGCCGCCTGATCCGCGTCGCCTACGGCCCCTTCCAGCTCGGCCAGCTCACCGCCGGCACGGTCGAGGAGGTGCCCGCCAAGACGCTCGACGAGCAGCTCGCCGGCAGGCCCCGCAAGCCCAGGATCGGCTTCGCCAAGGCCAAGCCAAAGCCGCGCAAGCCGGGCCACAAGAAGGCCGGCCGGAGGAAGACCGACCATGCGCATCGTCGCCGGCAAGCATAGGGGGCGGCGCCTGGTCGCGCCCGAGGGCCTGGCCGTGCGGCCGACCGCCGACCGCACGCGCGAGGCGCTGTTCAACATCCTCGGCCAGGCGCGCGGCGGGCCGGCGCCGCTCGAGGGCGCGCGCGTCCTCGATGCCTTCGCCGGCACCGGGGCGCTCGGCCTCGAGGCGCTTTCGCGCGGTGCCGGCACCGTCGCCTTCATGGAGAGCCAACCGAGCGCGCTGGCCGCGCTCGAGCGCAACATCGAGGCTTTGGGGGAACGAGCCCATGCAAAGGCGCTGCGCGCCGACGTGCTGCGCCCGCCCAAGGCCGAGCCGCCGGCCGACATCGTCTTGATGGACCCGCCCTACAACCAGGGCCTCGCCGAGCCGGCGCTCACCGCGCTCTACGAAGCCGGCTGGATCGCGGCGGACACCATCGTCGTGGTCGAGCTCATGGCCAAGGAGCCCTTCGAGGCCCCGCCCGGCTTCGCTGTCGCCGACGAGCGCAAGTACGGCAAGGCGCGCCTGGTGTTTGTCGGCCGGGATTAGCCTCCCCTAGTCGGCGCCCTACGTCGCGACCGCCAGGCCGACCCGGCGGCGCAGCCCTTCGGCCAGGACCACGACCAGCAGCATGATCGCCGCGCCCACCACATAGGGCGCGCCGCGGCCCAGGGACTCGAAGAGGAAGCCGGCGCAGGGCGGCGACATGACCCGCGCCAGGCTGGTGGCCGCCTGGCCGAGGCCGAGCGCCCCGCCGGTGTGGTCGGCGTGGCTGAGCCGCGAGATCAGGCTCTGCAGCGAGGGGTTGCCCAGGCCGAAGCCCGCCGCCAGGCAGGCGATGGCGACCAGCAGCAGCGGCAGGCCGTCGGAGAGCGGCACCAACGCCATGCCGAGGCCGAGCAGCACCGCCGCGCCGAGCACCAGCCGCGCCTCGCCGAAGCGCCGGCTCAAGGGCCCGATCAGGCCGCCCTGGAAGACGATCGCGACCAGGCCGGCGAAGGTGAAGAGGTAGCCGACCTGGCGCGGCCCCCAGGCGAGCGCCTCGGCCGACCACAGCGCGATGGTCGATTCCATGCTGACGAACACGAAGCCGATCAGGAACAGGATCGCGGTGATCAGCGGCAGGTTGGGATAGTGAAGCTCGGCGAGAATGCGGCGCAGGTTGCGCCCGGCCTCGGGCTTCGGCGCTGTCCCCGGCCGGCGCGACTCGGGCAGGAAGACCAGGCCCAGGACGAAGGCCGTGGCGGCCAGCCCCGCGGACAGCAGCGCCGGCGTGCGGAAGTCGGCCGTCGCCGGATCGGCGCCCGCCAGGGTGGCGCCCAGGCCCGGTCCGATGGTGAAGCTGAGCGCGAAGGCGGCGCCGAGCAGCCCCATCGACTTCGCGCGGCGCTCGGGCGTGCTCACGTCCGACACATAGGCCGGCCCGGCGGCGATGTCGCCGCTCAGCGACCCGGCCAGCGCCCGCGCCGCGAAGAGCATCCACAGGCTGTCGGCGAAGGCCAGCACCAGGAAGGCGGCGGAGGCCCCGAGGAAGGCGGTCAGAAGCACCGGCTTGCGGCCCCAGCGGTCGCTTAGCCGCCCCCAGATCGGCGCCATCAGCAGCACCGCCAGCGAGTTCGTCGCCACCAGGAGGGTGACCTCCTGCGGGCCGGCGCCGAATCTGAGCGCCATGAAGGGCAGCAGGGGAATCATGATCCCCATGCCCAGAAGCTCGATGAAGAGACAAGACAGCAGCAGCCGCATTACCCCCGCCCCCGATGATGGTTCATGCCGTCCCCTGGTCCTGCTTCGCCGTCGGAGTCGCCGCGGCCCCGGTCGCGGAGGTTCCGCTCAACAAAAGGCCCTCGAGCCGCGCCGAGGGTCCGCGGCAAACTGTCACGATCCGTCCAATTTCGAAAGGTCGCACTAGCGCCGGCCGAAAAGTTTCTCGATGTCGGCGAGCTTGAGCTCGACGTAGGTCGGCCGGCCGTGGTTGCACTGGCCGGAGTGGGGCGTCGCCTCCATCTGGCGCAGCAGCGCGTTCATCTCCGCCGCGTTGAGCCGGCGCCCGGCACGCACCGAGCCGTGGCAGGCCAGGGTGCCGCAGACCTCCTCGAGCCGCTCCTTGACGGTCAGCGCCTCGCCCAGCTCGGCCAGCTCGTCAGCCAGGTCGCGCAGCAGGCCCTGGGTGTCGACCTCGCCCAGCAAGGCCGGCACCTCGCGCACCACCACCGCGCCGGGGCCGAAGGGCTCGAGGCCGAGGCCGAGCTCGGCCAGCTCGCCGGCCCGGGCGGTCAGGCGCGCGGCCGCGCCCTCGTCGAGCTCGACCACCTCGGGGATCAGCAGCAGCTGGGCGACGACGCCGCGCTCGCCCAGCTGCTGCTTCATGCGCTCGTAGACCAGGCGCTCGTGGGCCGCGTGCTGGTCGACGATGACGATGCCGTCGCCGGTCTGGGCGACGATATAGGTGGCGTGCAGCTGGCCCCGGGCCGCGCCCAGGGGATAGGCCTCGGCGACCTCGCTGCCCGCCTCGCCCGGGGCGGCGGGGTCCAGGCCCTCGGCCGGGCGCGCGGCGGGCGCGTCGGCCAGCCCGGGCAGCGGCGCGTGGTAGGCGGCCGCCGCCTCGGCCAGGCCGCGCGGCAGGGTGCCGCCGCCGTGTCCGGCCTGCGCGGTGGGCAGGCCCGGTCCCGCGTGCGGCTTGAGCGCGCCCAGCGCCGCGCCGGCCACGGTGGTGGCGGCCCGGTGGCCGGCTTCGGCGAGCGCGTGGCGGCAGGCGCCGACGATCAGGCCGCGCATCAGGCCCGGTTCGCGGAAGCGCACCTCGGTCTTGGCCGGGTGGACGTTGACGTCGACCGCCTCGGCCGGCAGCTCGAGGAAGAGAGCGACCAGGGGGTGCCGGTCGCGCGCCAAGAAGTCCTGGTAGGCGCCGCGCACCGCGCCGTGCAGCAGCCGGTCCCGGACCGGGCGGCCGTTGACGAAGAGGTATTGCTGCTGCGCGTTGCCGCGGTTCAGCGTCGGCAGACCGATGTAGCCGGTCAGCCGCAGGTCCTCGCGCAGGGCCTCGACCGGCAGCGCGTTCGGGGCGAAGTCGCGGCCCATGACGGCGGCCAGGCGCGCCAGGCGCGCCTCGAAAAGCTCGCCGTCGCAGGGCGCCAGGCTCAGCACGGACCGCGCCTCGTCGGCCAGGGTGAAGCCGACCTCCGGATGGGCCATGGCGAGGCGCCGGAGCGCGTCCTGGGCGTGGCCCAACTCGGTGCGCGCCGCCTTCAGGAACTTGAGCCGCGCCGGCGTGGCGAAGAACAGGTCGCGCACCTCGACCCGGGTGCCGGGCGGCTGGGCGGCGGGTTGCGGCGCGGCCTTGCGCCCGGCCTCGACGCTCAGGCTCCAGGCCTCGGCGGCGCCGGCCGCGCGGCTCGCCACCGTGAGGCGGCTGACCGCCGCGATCGAGGGCAGCGCCTCGCCGCGGAAGCCCAGGGTCTGGATGTTGACCAGGTCGTCGTCCGGCAGCTTCGAGGTGGCGTGGCGCTCGACCGCCAGGGCCAGATCCTCGGGCGTCATGCCGCAGCCGTCGTCGGTCACCGAGATGAAGGCCCGGCCGCCGTCGCGCAGCACCACGTCGACCTGCCGGGCGCCCGCGTCCAGCGCGTTCTCGACCAGCTCCTTGACCGCGGCGGCCGGGCGCTCGACCACCTCGCCGGCGGCGATCCGGTTGACCAGGGTCTCGGGCAGGCGGCGCAGCGTCATGGCGCGCGCCCTTGGATTTCCCCTGCCAAGTAGCGCCGGGCCAGCACCTTGCTTTCCTCGACCGCCGGCTGGTCGTAGGCGTTCACGCCCAGCAGGTCGGCGGCGATGATGGTCTCCAGCATGAAGTGCATGAGGAGCGCGCCCAGAACCTCCTCGTCGAGGCGCGCGAGACGGATCACGCGGATCGGATGGCCGTTCCGGGCCAGGGTCTCCGCCGTGGCACGCGCCATGGCGTCCATCAGGTCGCCCAGAGTGCGGCCCTTCAGATAGGACAGCGCCTCGTCCCCGGCGGGTCCCGGATCGATCGACGGGCCCGCACCGGCGGTATCGAGCCGGACCAGGGTGAACATCTTGTCGCGCGGGCCGGCCAGGTAGAGCTGGAGCTGGCTGTGCTGGTCGACCGCGCCCCGGGCGTCGATCGGCGTCGTGCCGGCGCCGTCCTTGCCCAGGCTCTCGGCCCAGAGCTGCCGGTACCAGAGGGCGAAGGCAGCCAGGCGGTCGACATAGGGCATGAGCACGGTCTGGCTGATCCGGCGCTCGCCCAACAGCCCGACCGAAAGCGCCGCGCCCAGGGCCGGCGGCGCGTCAGCCGGGTCGGCCGCGGCCAGGGCCTGGTCCAGCACGGCGGCGGCGCCGGCGCGCAGGGCCGCCGCGTCCAGGCCGGCGATCATTGCCGGCAGGGCCCCGACGTTGGAGAGCACCGAGAAGCGGCCGCCGATCCCAGGGTCGTGGTCCAGGCAGGGGACGCCTCTGCGCTCGGCCAGAGCGCGCAGCGGGGAGGGCCCGGGCTCGGTGATCACCGTGACCCGCCCGGCCAGGTCCCCGGCCCCCGCGGCCGCCTCGAGCGCGGGCAGGATCGCGAAAAGTTGGGCCAGGGTCTCCGCCGTGCCGCCCGACTTCGAGACGGCGAGGACGCCGGTCCGCGCCAGGTCCAGCCCGGCCAGGAGCGCCCCGAAGGTCTCCGGGTCGACGTTGTCCACGAAGTGCAGGCGGGGCGTGCCGGCGCCGGCGAGCGCCGCGAGCGCCTGGCCGCCGAGCGAGGAGCCGCCGGTGCCGAGCACCACGACCTCGGCGAAGCGCTCGCGGTAGGCCGCGGCCACCGGCCGGCAGGCCTCCAGATCGTCGGATCGAGACGGCAGGCCGAGCAGCGGCAGGCTGCCCTCCTCCCGCGCCGCCCTGAGGCCCGCGAGCGCCGGCCCGGCCGCCTCGAGGGCCCGGCCGAGCGCCTCGTCGGAGAGGCCACCTTCGCCGATCCGCGCGGCCAGACAGGTTTCGCTCAGGTGCTCGTAGAGCATGGGGGAACGGCTCCAGGGGCTTGCCAGGCGACCCTAGCAGAGTCGCGCCGCAGCCGGAAGCACGGGCGACATTTGGCTCGGCTTTTAGCAGGGGGGCTAATGGGGCTTCGAGGTGCTACCAAGCACGCCATCGGTCTCATTGACCCTGATCTGCATGTTAGGCAATGGAAGGCGGTTTCGGACGAAAAACGGCCGATCGGGTCGG